>NZ_JABXEM010000134.1:0-29403 GCF_013372595.1 Myxococcus sp. AM011 | reverse complement strand
GCCCCCGCTCGTCCACCGCCAGCACCGACAGCCCCATGCCCCGCAGCGACGTCACCAGCGCATCCGCCGCCGCCGGCTCCAGCCGCGCCAGCAACGCGGGCGGCTCCGGCGCCAGGCGCATCCGAGCCTCCGCGGGCGCCATGCCCGTCGCGGACGCCAGGGCCATCGCCGCCGCCTGCATGTCCGACGGCGCCTCCACGAGTGCGACCACCTTCATGTGCCCACCTCGGCCTTCGCGAATCGCCCCAGTGGAGCACGTTCGACTCAGGACCGCGAGCGCGCCACGTGCGGCTCCTGCTCCACGACGTCTTGAGTCGACTCGGGAAAGTCCGCGGGCTCGAACACCTGACGCAGCTCGATTTGCGCGTCCGCGCTCCCTGGCGAGTGAGGCCAACGCCGCGCCCACTCCATCGCCTCCTCCTGCGTCTTCACTTGAATCATCCAGAATCCGGCAATCAGCTCGTTCGTCGCCGTGAAGGGCCCGCTCGTCACCGTCCGCTTGCCTTGTGAGAAAGCGATGCGAGCGCCCCGAGAACTGGGATGCAGACCCGCCGCGTCCAGGAGGACCCCTGCCCGGACCAGCGCATCGTTATAGCGGTCCATCTCGTTGATGAGCGCCTCGCTCGCTGGCGCTCCCGTCTCGGTGTCCTGGCTGGCCTTCAGCAGCAGCATGAATCGCATCGTCGCGTCTCCTCATCGGTGCCCGAACCCAGCCCCCGACACCGTTCCGCTCGAAATCGAGCCTGGGATTCCACCCATGCGACGAACGAGACATCACGGGTTCGACACTCCCGAGTTCCCCACCCGGACGCCGGGTATGCGACCTGGTCCGACCCTGGGGCCTCTGGCGGCCGTGGATTTATCCGGGCATTTCTCCGGGGAGGAAATCGCCTGCAACTCCGACAGGTTGCGCCGTCATGAAGGGCAAAAACAGGGGTCGTGTCGATCCTCCCGAAGCCCGTTCGTCGCCGCATTGAAGCCGGGATTCCAACCCACCAGGAGGCTCACCGGAGACCCCGGGGCCTCCCTTTTTCCCAACATCCAGCCAGGAGTGATTCACATGGCCAAGCTCATTGGTATCGCTGTCGTTGTGCTCATCGCCGGCGTGCTTGCCTTCATCACCAGCCGCCCTGACAGCTTCCTCATCACCCGCACGCGACAACTCGATGCGTCACCCGACGCCGTCTACGCGCTCATCAACAACTTCGCCCTGTGGCGCCAGTGGTCGCCCTACGAGAACGTCGACCCGAACATGGAGCGCGAGTACTCGGGCCCCGCCGCGGGAGTCGGCGCTCGCTACGCGTACAAGGGGAACCGGAACATCGGCGTGGGACGGATGGAAATCCTGGAGAGCAAGCCGGGTGAGCGCATCGACATCCGCCTGGAGTTCATCGAGCCCTTCGCCGCCGTCAATCAGGCGAACTTCGTGCTCGAGCCGTCCGGGAAGGGCACGCGCGTCACCTGGAACATGTCCGGTCCGAACACCTTCATGGGCAAGGGGATGATGGCCTTCGGCCTCATGGAGTCCTTCATCGGCAAGCAGCTCGAGAAGGGCCTGACGGACCTGGAGACCGCCGCGCGCGCCGCCGACTTCAAGGCCACGCAGTCCGCGCAGGCGGAGCCGCTCACGGCCTCGCCCGCCCACTGAAGACCTGGGACTCCTTCGACGGCCACCTATTGGAGCCCCAGGGCCCCTGGGGAAACTGACGATGATGCTGATGATGTTGCTCGGGCAGTTCGGCTCAGCCGCGCTCGATGATCGCCGCCACCGCCTGCCCGCCACTGGTGCAAAGCGTTACAAGCGCCAGCGATTTCCCCCGTCGCTCGAGCTCATCCAGGGCCGTCCCCACGAGAATGCTCCCCGTCGCGCCCAGCGGGTGGCCCAGGGCGATGGCGCCGCCGTTGACGTTGACCTGATTCAAATCAATCTCCAGCGCCCGCGCCGTCTGTAGCACCACCGCCGCGAACGCCTCGTTGATCTCCCAGAGGTCGATGTCGCGAGCCTTGAGCCCCGCGGCGTCCAGCGCCTTGCGCGCCGCGAGCGCCGGCCCCGTCAGCATGAGGACAGGGTCACTTCCCACGGCGGAGACGGCTCGCACGCGCGCCCTCGGCGTCAAGCCATGCGCGCGCACGTAGTCCTTCGACGCCACGAGGATGGCGCCCGCGCCGTCCGCGATACCACTGGCCGTGCCCGCCGTGTGCAGATGGCGCACGGCGCCCGCGCGGGGATAGGCCCGCAGCGCCAGCTCATCCAGCGTCTCGCCTTCAGGCCCTTCAGCCCGAGCGCCGAGCTGGGTGAAGGCCGGAGCGAGCGCGGCCAGCTTCTCCGCCGTCGTCTCCGCTCGGGGGTGGTCATCCACCGCGAGCAGCACCTCGCCCGTCTGGGGGTGCTTCACGGGGAACAGGCCGCGCTGGAAGCGCCCCTCCGCCTGGGCTTGCACGGCGAGCTGCTGCGAGCGCAGACCGAAGGCATCCAGTTCCTGCCGCGTGAAGCCCTCCAGCGTCGCGATGAGGTCGGCGGAGATGCCCTGCGGCACCTGGAAGAAGCGCCGACGCAGGTCGACGTTGCCACCATCCGTTCCGCCACCGTCCGCGTTGAGGCCATAGCGGCTCATCTGCTCGACGCCGCCCGCGACGACGAGCTGCTGGGCTCCGGACGCCACGCCCATGGCCGCCAGCGACAGGGACTGGAGGCCCGAGCCGCAGAAGCGATTGAGGCTGAAGCCCGGGATGCTGATGGGCCACCCCGCGGCGAGCACCGCGTTGCGCGCGATGTTCGCGCCCTGCGCCTCGATTTGCGACACGACGCCCACCACCACGTCATCGATATCCGAGACGTCCACGCCCGTGCGCAGCGGAAGCTGCTTCAGCGTCTGGGCCAGCAGCTCCTGCGGGTGCAGGCCGCTGAGCGCGCCCTTGCCGGGCCTGGCCCGGGCACGGGGAGTACGGACCGCATCCAAGATGTAGGCATCCATCGACGAGCCCTCCATTCGCGGGGTGGCTCCACGCCCGACCCCTGTGAAGCAACCATATTACGCACATAATATGGTCGCAATGCGAAGGCGGCGGGCAGGCGGGCGGTCCCCGTAAAGGGGCGGCGGACGACGCGATGACGTGTATAATGGTGTACAGCGAGGTGAGATTCCGATGCCCCATCCCCCGGAACAGAAGCAGTCCACGCACGAGCGAATCCTGGAAGCGGCGGGAGGGTTGTTCCGCCAGAAGGGCTTCCTGGGGACGAGCGTGGACACGGTGATGCGCGCCGCGGGCCTCACGGTGGGCGGCTTCTATGCGCACTTCGGTTCGAAGCAGGCGCTGCTCATCGAGGCGCTCCAGCGCATCATGAGCCGTCAGCGAGTGGACTGGCCGCAGGGGCTGGAGGACCTGCGAGGCGAGGAGTGGCTGAGCCACCTGGTGCGCCGCTATCTCTCGCGGGCCCACCGCGACGCGGAGGTTCCCGTCTGCCCGCTGCCCGCCGTGCTGTCCGACGTGGTGCGCGGGGAGTCCGACCTGAAGGAAGCGCTGGCGCACGAGCTGAACCTGACGGCGGAGGCGTTCACCAAACACCTGCCCTCGGATGAGCGCGCCAGTGCGAGGGAGCGGGCGCTGGCGACATACGCGCTGTGCGTCGGCGCGCTGACGTTGGCCAAGGCGACCGCGGGCACGGCGCTCTCAGACGAGTTGCTCAAGGCGTCTCGTCGTGTCGCCGTGCTGGCGGCGGATACGTCGCCGGCCCCGGGAGACAGCAAGTCGACGTCGTGAGGTGGGTTGGCGAGGCATGGTGACGGCCTCCTCGCCGTCACCATGCTCGGTGGATGCGTGTGTCACTCCACTGGAGCGGCGCGCAGCTCCACGGGATGGGTGCGGAGCCAGTCCTGACACCGGCGGATGCGTTCGGCCGCCGAGGGCAGCCCCATCTGGAGCAGGAGCTCTCGATAGGGCTCGAAGCTCTCCGGCGTCCAGGTGGTGAGGGCCTTGAGGTCGGCGAGCGCCACCATCTCCTCCGCCGAGCGCCCCACCGCCTCCTGCCGCGCGGTGAGCAGCGCGGCCAGGGACATGCGCGCGGGCTCGGCCTCGAAGGCGATGGCCGCGTCCGCGTACCAGGCACGCAGGGCCTCATCGACCGAGGCATCCTGGGCCCTCTCACGCATGCGCCCCAACATCCCCGTGAGGAACTCCTCGTCGAGCGCGCCCTTCACGCCGCGCAGGAGCGCCGTCACCGCCTCGCGACGCACCGGCGGCTCGGCATCCTGGGGCAGTCCCTTCAGGGCCTGCATCGGCTCCCAGAGGACACAGGTGAGCCACAACTCCTCCTCGGGAGCGAACACGGGCGGAGTGGACGGCTCGCGCATCTTCAGCTCGACCCGGGTGGCGCGCTCCTTCGCTTCGCGAGCGATGCGCTCGGCGAGCCCCGGGTCTTCCTTCACGTAGTCCACCAGCGCATCCACGTCGCCCTCACGGGCCTGCTGGAGCGCCTTGCGCGCCTCTTCCGACAGCGAGGCGTCATCCATCCCGTTGGCCAGTGCCTCGTACTTCGCCATCCACTCCTTGTGGTGGGTGCTCCACTCGCGGAACTGGACGTCGAACACGAGGTCGAGGACGGGGTTGTCCTCCATGCGCGTCTTGCCCACCCGCTTCGACGCGGCGGCGAGCAGGCTGGCCGCGCGAAGGGCCCGCCGGTCCTCCGAGGAACGTCCCGGCTCTCCGGCGCGGCCGTGCAGCGTGGCCGTCAGCTTCTCCAGGAAGGACCTGGTCGCGAGGGCCTTCACCGTGCTCACCAGCAGCTCCCGGCGCGCGCTGGCCGCGTCCAGGACTTCGTCCTCGGAGATGCGCGCGAGGGCCTCGCCCACGTGCTTGTCGAAGGACTCGGTGTCGAAGCGCAGGCCGGGCACGGGGCCCCACTCCGCGAGCAGGCGGGCCACCCGGTCCAGCGCGGCGGACAGGTCGCCGACGTCCGGGTTCTTGAGCAGCTCCATCGCGGCGCGGAAGTCCTCTTCGAGCGGACTGGAAACAGCGGAGGGAGGCGCGGCGCGCGAGCGGTCTTCGGCGGCGTGGCAGGCCTTGTACTTCTTGCCACTGCCACAGGGACACGGGTCATTGCGGCCGGGCTTCTTCGTGCTCAAGGAGGTGTGCCTCTCGGCTCGCGGGGGCGAGCGTTGGAATCCGGCGCGCACCGTAGCAGGAGGTGGCTGGGTCGGGGCGAACAGGCAACACCCCTCCCCTGTCCAGTGGACGCTCGCGCGCCCGGTGCGTCCGCTCAGTAACTCGAGGCCTCGTAGAACCGCTGGTCCGAGCACCCATTCGTACTGGAGATGGTGACCCGTCCCCACAGGTACGCCATCTGGGTCGGACCGATGCCGCCGTAGGTCTCCTTGTACGCACAGCACGAGCCGGAGAACGGGCCTTCCTGGTCGTATCGCTCGTAGGAGTAGCCCGGCCCCATGTCCAAGGCCTCCGCGTACACGTGCGTGTTCAGCGTCTTGATGAAGAGCGAATAGGGCGCGGGCTCCGTCCAGCGGCCCTTGGCGGTGACCTCACCCAGCAACATGTGGGGCGCGTTGTTGAAGACGACGTCGGGCTCGAAGACGCCCCCGCAGAAGTCGAGGCCGAAGCTCGCGACGCCGCCCGGTGGGCTGGAGACCTTGGGCTGCGATACGGGAGGCGGCAGCGAGCCGCCTGGAGCCGAAGCCTCGCGGAGCTGGGCCTCCAGGTCCTGGAGGCTCCGCGCGTTGACTTCGAGCCGAGCCGCCGAGGCGTGCGGTGCCTGCTTGAGCAGCGACTCCCGCTCGGCGCGCGTCTTCCGCAGCACATACTCGAGGCCCTCGACGCCAAAGCCGATGCGCTCACGGCCACCACCCACCCTCGGCCGCTCCCAGACGCCTCGCTCCACTTCCGTCCACGAGCCCTGCGCCGCGACCTCTCGGGCCTCGTCTCCAGGCGTTCCACCACAGGCGACCATCGAGACCACCACGGTCGAAGCCACCACGAGTGCGTTCCTCATTCACGAACCTCTTCGGTGCATGTCCCACGGAATTGCAGGAGCAACTCACCTAACAGGTCCGTGCCGAGGCCTCATCAACTGCCCGTCAAATCACAAGCATCGGAGAAGGCGCTTCGTTCCTCCGAGGTGAGGCCGAGAGTGCAGGCGCGGCCCTCTCGTGATGATTGGAGCGCGGCCTCCAGCACGGCGGCCACGGCCAACGCCTGCATGGGCGTCACGGGGTTGTGACCCGTGCCACGCACCGCGTCGCGGACTCCCGCGTAGTAGCGGCGATAATCGCCCCTGGGTGTGGCCGTCGTCCTGGCCTCCCCGGAGCTCCCGACGAAGAACCGCCCAGGCGAGGCGTCCTCTCCCCAATCCGCCGCCCCCGGAAGCTCGCCCGCGATGAGCCGGTCCGCCTGCGAGTCCATGCCGTGCTTCAGCCACGAGCCCCGGGTGCCATGCACCGCGAAGCGCGGCATTCCTCCGGCGATGAGCATCGAGGCCTGGAGGAGGACATGACGCTGGGGATAGACGAGGGTCACCTGACACCAGTCGTCCACGGCGGCGCCGTCCCGGTGAGCCGCCAGCAGCCCCACCACGCTGTCGGGCAGGCCGAACAGTTGAAGGACCTGATCGACGAGGTGGGGACCCAGGTCGAACCAAATGCCCGCCCCGGGGACGGGCTGTTCACGCCAGCGCTGGCGGACCTCGGGACGGAAGCGGTCGAACCGCGACTCGACGGAGGTGACGCGGCCCAGCGTGCCGTCCGCGAGCAGCGCCTTCAGCGCGAGGAAGTCGCTGTCCCAGCGACGATTGTGGAACACCGAGAGCACCCTGCCCTGCTCCTGGGCGAGCGAGGCCAGTGCGCGTGCTTCGGCCAGGGTGATGGTGAAGGGCTTGTCGACGACGACGTGCTTGCCAGCGCGGAGCGCGGCTTGTGCGAGCGGAACGTGCGTCTCGTTCGGCGTCGCCACCACGACGAGGTCCACGTCCGGGTGCGTGGCCGCATCGCGCGCGGACGGAATCACTGTCACCTCCGGCAGGTCCGCATGGACGTCCTCGGGCCTGCTGGACGCCACCACGCGCAATGACAGTCCCTCCACGGTGCGCAGCAGCGGAGCGTGGAAGGACTTGCCCGCGAAGCCGTAGCCCAACAGGGCGACGCGGAGGGGGGCGGGCTCGCTCATGGCAGGGGCTCGCTCAACAGAGGCTTGACTGGCATCACGCGGGTCTCAGGTCAAACGAGCTGAAGCAATGGTCACCAGACTGATGCATGGCCCAAGGTTCGACGCATCCCACATCCCGGTCAACCACTCCCAACCGCGTCCGCACCGGACGCACATGCGTCTGAGACGGACGCCCCCAGCGCCCGAAGAGGACTCCCCTCATCCTGAAGGAGAGAGACCGGCGGGCTCTCGGACGCCTCAGGGCACCACCCTGTCGACAGGACGTCCGGCACGGTCCCTGCACCAACGAGAGCACCGCCTGACTCAGCAGCGCACCGGACCGAGCATGGATATGGGCCCCCCTGCCCCCACGCCGGACAGCGACGACCTGCACGGCGCCCCCCTCTGACAACGACGCGGTGAACACCCTGACGCAGTAGCGACTTGAGCCATCGACTCGGAGGCATCACATGAACTGCACGATATGCAAGAGGCCCCTGGCGACCATCCCCAACAACGGAAGCCAGGACCCATGCAAGGACTGCGTGACGCTGGTCCTCAAGCAACTCCCCACGGACAAGAAGTCGACCTCAGTCGAGGCAATCGGCGCGGCGCTCAAACGCATACAACCTGGCTACCCCGCCAGCGCAATCGTGAAGTTCGTGGTCCTGGAGCTGCAAAAACGTCCCCCAAAACTCAAAGCAAACAAGGCACCCCCTCCCGCCGCGGCAGCGGCACCGACCGCGGCTGCCGCGGCGGGCATGGCCGCGGCGGGGGCCGGGGCAAACGCACCTCCCCAACACGTCCCATCCAACCCGATTGATTCAGCGCGAACTCAACTCGAAATCGACAGATTCTACGCCAGCACGCTGAGACTCAAGTACCTGGACATTGCCGTGCACACACGCGACGCGGGGGGCCTTGGAGATCTGATCAACTGCCTCCAGACGAGCACCATTCTCGTGGACGAAGAGGAAAGCTGGAGAGCCACTCCTCACTGTGGGCATAAAGACTTTGACGTCATGTCAGCGTGCTTCACAAAGCTCAAGCCCTCCTTCAACGTCAGTGCCCTCAAGGTCGATATAGCAACCGCCATGCAAAACGACTCAGAGCATGATGGAACAATCATCGAGTACTCGATGGCCAAACCCGCGATACTCAATCCGAAATTGCGATGCTCGGGGCTGGCTGCTCATGAAATGGGAATCATGATCAACGAGAGACTGCGCACGCCCCTGCCCCTGTCCGACCTGGCCCTGACACAGCCTGACCTGAAGAAACTCCTGGAAGAGTGCTCCAAGTCGCACAAACCGCCCAGACTCTTCTTTGGCTACGGCGCCGGCAAGCACAACAACACCCACTTCAATCTCCTCCTGGACCGGGTCTTCCACGACGACTCAATCACTTCAGCCGTGATACTCCCAGTCAACCATCTTCAGGACCACCTCGAGAAATACCTCAGGACCAACGACCACAACACGTTGATCCCCGACCTCAGGAAAAACCACGACATCACCAAACTCAAGACCTGCCAACATGCGACATTCCTGCTGGGAAAGAGGGTGATTCATGTCATCAACATGAACCAAGGATGCACGGTTCCATACGACGACATGCTTCAACTCTGGCGGGCAGCAGACCGGTCCTTCACCATCACCGAGGGAGACCAGTCCTTCAGCGAAGCCATCTCCGCTGGCATCCCCATGGCCTACCAACTCTGGCATCCCGGTAATGGTATCGTGCATAAGCAGCCGCTGTTCGATGCGCTCCTGTCGGCTTGCGCCACCAAATACCCGGCCGTCAACGCTTTCCTGCAAAACTGCCGGGACTACTCAGGCGCCGCCGCCAAATCCAGTGCCGCGACTGTGGTCGCGGGCGCCGCGCCAGCAGTTGCCTCGCCCGTCCAACGAAAGATGGAGCTCCTGAAGAAAATCATCCAGGACTGCAACAACCCGAAGTTCATCAAAGACTACGTGAAGTTCACGGAGGAACTGGCCGAAGAACACTCGATTTCACGACATCTCCAGGGCTTCGTCCAACGCCTCTGGCTCAGGAAGGCCCACAACGACAACCTCCTGACTGAGTTGGACAGCAAACTCAGAACCCTCTTCGCCCTGGAGGACGCCAACGACTCGGACGCGATGAGGCCACTTCTCCACAGGCTGCGTGAAGAAATCCGCGCCGCGAACATCAAACTGTTCAATCAACACGGAGGGGTCATAGCCAACCAAGGTGCGGCCTCAGCTGAAGACAGCCCAATCAGGGCGAAGCGCATCGAGGCCATTGGCCAGGTCGCGAAGGGACCCGGCGAGGGTCCCCAACCGATGCTCCAGCCCATCCTCGGCCTCATCGCGGACTATCTGCCTTGAGGAGGACGCCCCACCGGCGAGCATCAAGACAGATGCCTCGTGACAATGGCTCACGATGGGCTCATGGGTCCAGACACCAGAGCGGGTTGTCCGCCGACCCCTTGGACAGGAGCGCCATTGGGGTAGAAGGCGGGCGCGCCCCTGCCCTGCCTCCTATCCAGACGGGGCGCGGCAGGAGCCTGGCTGTCTTGGCTGGCTGTGACGGTTTGAGCTTCGACACCCCTCCCTCCCCCTTCCCCTACATCAGCACTCGCCCCCTTCGGGTGGTCAGCTCGGCACGTCAGCCGAGGCGACATCTTCCCTGACACAGGGGGATAACAGCCCTCACCCAATGCCAGAACAAAGGCGGCGCGAGACCCTGCCTTTATCTCCAGCAGGCACACGTCTGCCCGGCCCAGGACCATGTCGGCGCTCTCGCGCGAGCCCGCTCCGTGGTGAGGGTGGCGGTCTCGCGTGTCGCGGGTCCGGGGCTCAGGCCCCGCAGCGGGCACGGATGCAGATGAACCCGGGGGCCTGTGACAGCTCCTCGAACAGCCTTGGGTCCACCCCCTTCATGTCGTCGAGAGGCTTGGGTTCGACGACCCGCTCGAGCATCCAGCCAGTCTCGGACAGCGCGTTGAGGATGTCGGCGAGCGGGCGACGATAGCCCTGTACGTAGGGCTTCGGCTCGCCGAAGCCTGACCAGTACATCCCGAAGCGCGTGGTGTCGAAGTAGGTGCCGTCGCCGCGACAGCGCACGTCGTTCCAGTCGCGCATCGGGTGTCCCATGGAGAACACGAGCAGCGCGCCGGGCCGCGCGACGCGGCGGAACTCGCCGAACACCGGGGCCAGGTGGCGCACGTAGTCGAGCGCGAGCGAGCAGATGATGCGGTCAAAGGACTCCGAGGGCAGCCAGTCGAGCGGCGCCGACAGGTCTCCGGTCCGGACTTCCACCGGGAGGCCCGTGCAACGCGCGAGGGCGAGCGGGACCATCTCCGGCGTCACGTCGAAGGCGTGGACGGTCGCGCCACCGCGCGCGAGCTTCTCGCTACAGAAGCCCGGTCCACAGCCGGCGTCGAGCACGCGCAGTCCGGTGACCTCACCCAGCAGCGCCATCGTCGCCGGCCGTTCGTAGAGCGCGTTGTGTGGCTTGGTCAGCGCGAACGTTGAGTAGCGCTCCGCGAAGGTGGAGTACGCGGCGAGGCCGAGCGACTCGTCCACCTCGTTCGTGTCGTCCATGCGCGGTCTCCCAGGTGAAGGAGACCACGCTACCCTACCTCCACGATGCCAGGGAGGAGCACGGACCCAGGACGCCTCCTGCGCGCGAACGCGGCGGCGGGCCGCGCCACGGAGTCCTCGGGTCGTCGCCGATTCACCTCAGCCATACTTCAGCGCGCGCCGCTCATCGATGACCTCCTGCGGGTGCAGCCGCAGGTAGCGCAGCAGGTCCTGGGCGAATTCGCCCGAGTGTCCGAAGCGGACGCCCAGGCGGTGCTCGGCGCGCAGGGTGTTCTCCGAGAGGTCCGTCCCGCGGATGGTCTCGTACTCCTCCCGGTTGTTGTAGTCACACAGGGGGAACTGGCCGCGGGACGTGCCATGGGCGTTGTGCAGGGCGTGGATGAGCTCGTGGGCGATGGTCAGGAACAGCGGCGTGGCCAGGGGATTCTTCAGGCCGTCGAACGCGACGAATGACGCGTCCGAGATTCTCGGGTCGATGGCGATGATGGAGCCGCTGCCGGAGTCCGGGAGCCTCGGGAGCTCCGTTCCGGTGATGATGTCGATGTTGGCCTTCGCGCTGCCCATGGCCTGGGCCATGCCCTGAATCGTCCCCGCCTCCGGCGACTTCCTCCTGACGGAGGTGACGGACTTCGACTGGGACACCTTCCACCTCTTCACGCCCTACGTGGGCGCGGAAGAAGTCCGGAAGTGGCTCGCCATTGATGGGTCCGGCGCCAGGGACGTCCCTGAAATGGAGTGCCTGCTCGTCTTCGTGAAGGGAGGCGGGGTGGTCATGGACCCCGACTTCTCCCGGACGAAGGGCGACTTCTCATCCATCAGGAAGTCCCGCTTCACGCGGGAGGAGGCGCGGTTCACCGCGCCCAAGAACGGCAAGGCCCTCACCCACGCGTCGGATTCTCCCTGAGCGGGCCCGCGTTGGTTGGCCCGGTGCTCGCCTCTGAACCAAAGCCCCCACCAGCCGGCACCAAGCCGTCCAACACCTCCGACGTCTGCACGGCGAGCGGATACCCCTCGAGTTCGTGCACCCGTCCCCTGCGACCGGCACCTGGGAGGAGCTGCCTCCGCCCCCGGACATGGGAGCAGCCCAGTTCCGTGGGCACCCGAGATGTGATGGACGAAGTCCGGGATGTCCGCGAAACCCGGGCAAGCTCAGTCACGGCGCGACGCTGCGTGGCGGACGACTCGAGCCCGCCGCGGTGCGCGGAAGCGAGTGCGGAGCGACGGTTCGCCGCGGAGGGAGCCGGCGGCCCCTGACGCCTGACGAATCGGCTCCGGGTCGCGATTCAACGCTCCCGGACCGAGCCAGTCAGCGAGTAGTCCTGGGTCCGGAATCCCGTACCAAAGCGGCCGACGAGTTTGGCCATGTGTTCGGGCGAAACAGGTGACGTGACGACTCCTGTCAGACGCGGCATGCCCTTCGCGCTCACGAGCGCAGCGATGACAGCATCCAGATCGGCTTCCTCGACCTCCTCATCCTGACTCATGGCCGTTGCGTCGAAGTCGAGGTGTAGCTCGGTGAGGTTGGGCAAGTCGGCGCGGCCGAGGCTGTCCGCGGTCGTGTGGTTGACCTCCAGACGGAGCTCGCGCAGGCGCGGCAGGCGCCGAGCGACGAGGCCTTGCTGCGACGCCGTGAGGTCGTTGCTCAGGGTCAGAGACTCGAGTGCGGCAAGGAGCTGAGACCGTCCAAACCCGGTGAGGGTCGTGCTCGAAAGATTGCAGCGCCGTAGGCGCAGGTGGCGGAGAGCGGTCAGGTAGGGAGACGCGATGAGGGCCGCGAGCTCGTCATCCTCGACCTCCGAGAGAACGAGGTGCTCGACGGTCGTCATGCGTGCCGAGGCGGCGATGATCGCGACGGCTCCCGGGACGTCGCCCAGACCGAGATGAGCGACGGCCAGGCGCGGCGACGTGATGAGCGCCGAGAAGCCGGGGCCAGGCAAGGCCGAGTCGCCGGCATCGTCGAATCCGAGACAGCCCTCGAGATCGAGCCCACGAAGGCGAGACAGGCTCGAGGCCCGGGCCAGGGCGTGGCAACCCTCTTCGCCAATCTCGGAACGTGCGAGGTCCAAGCAGGCCAACGCGGGCAGGTCGAACAGACGACACAGCCCCGCCGGGCCGATGCCGACACGTGGGAGCGCGAGGCTCTCCAGACGCTCGAGACCGGCGGCAGCGAGAAGGTCGGCCAGATCATCACCCACGGGGATGTCACCATCCTGGGCGTCGGGCATCGCGAGGCCGAAGCGGCGCAAGTGGGTCATCTTGCGCCGAGCCAGCGGCTCGTATGCCTCGACCGTGTGGAGCCCGACGGCCAGCTCGAGTTCGTCCAGGTGATGCAGGAGCGGTGACGCAAGCACCTCGGCGACCCCCGTGACACCGAGCCAGTTGCAGTCGATGCGCAGCTCGGAGATGGCCCGTAGCCGAGAACACCGGGTGAAGGCGGGCACCAGGTCCTCGGACCCGAAACGCTCGTTGATCCAGGCGCGATGGAGGTCGATCCAGGACTCGGCGACTTCCCTCTTGATACCGCGAGCCATGCGGCCTGCCAGGACTTCGTCGAGTCGAACGAGCCCCACCACGGACAGACGCGGCTCGACGGCGACGTCATCACGGATCAGCTGTCGCGCGACGAGCTCAAGGGGCCAGGGCCGTTGGAGCATGGTCATAGAAGTATCGCCGAGTCTGGCGCGGCGGCAAGTGGTGTTCGCGTGATGCGCGGCGTGGTCGCGCGACGGTCGGCGAGCGAACGTAACTGTTCGCCGTGCCCCGTCCCGGCGCCGCTCCGCCTCCCGGAAGAATGGGCGAGTGAGCAGGCCAGCACCGACGGGTGGGACGGCATGTGCTGGCGAGAATGGAAGGTGGGCTTCGACTTCGTTGTGCGCTTTCGCAAGGACGTGCGGGTGGACCTAACCCGGCGTCTCGCGGCAATCGGCGGCCGGGTGGATGCCCACCAGCGGGCACGCCAAGAAGCTGACCGGCGTGCGCGCGACGGCGGACCGGACGCCAGTACCGGCGGGGGTGCTGGCGCATCAGAAGGGCATGAAGGAGTCGTGGTGCCTGGCCACCAGCCTGGGGGCCGCCAGCGCGCGTCGGGTGGTGGACCTCTACTCCCGGCGCTTCTCGTGCGAGGAGACGTTCCGGAACGTGAAGGATTTGAGATTGGGGATGGGACGGTCCTCGGTGCGAGTGAAGAGTCCCGAGCGCAGAGACAGGCCGCTGCTGGTGAGCGCCATGGCGCACGTGCTGCTGAAGCTGCTGGGAGCCGCTGGCGCGAGCCTCGGCATGAAGAAGGGGCTGAAGGCCCACACGGTGAAGACTCGCACCTACCCGCTCTTCCGCCAGGGCTGCATGTATTACCAAGCCATCCCGATGATGAAGGAGGAGCGATTGCGGCCCCTCGTTGAACGCTTCGCCGAACTCCTCCACCGCCACCATGTCTTCCAAGAAGCGCTCGGCTTCAGATGAGGGGATGGCTCAGCCCCTACCCCACGGTCTTTCTTCCTCACCCCTGTTCACGTGGTCTGGCGGGCGTTCCAGGGGTTGTTCATGGCGCTGAGCCAACGGGCCATCGGCGCGCTGCTGGCCGGCAACGACCGTCGGCCGCGCGCGCGCCGTCCTCGGGGTTCCGGGCTGGGGCAAGGGGCTGCTGCTGGCGGCGGCCGCCGTCGGCATGACCTTGGCGGGGGCGGCCCTGGCGGTCGTCCTGGCTTTCCAGGGAGTCCAACGGCAGGGTGTGCGCTCATGAGGCTCAGCCCCGAAGCTCGCCTTCGTGGGACTGGCACCCGTCGATGAAGGGGCGCAGCCCCTGTGCCCACCCAAGAATCAGACAAGCCCGAGGAGACCGGGCGCCGCCGAGCCGAGCTGATGTCTTTCTTGTCCCAGGCAACGCCCTGGCGCCGGAGCCGTGTCGCCGCTGTCCCCTTGTGGCCGACCTTCATCCATAAGAAGATGGCAAGGTCATGAATCCGATGTCTTGGATTATGGCCAGTCATTATTCACGCCCACGAAGGAAGCCACGATGAAGAAACGACATCTTGGGATTGCAATGCTGGGAGCGACCATCACCGCCGGCGCGGTGTACGCGCTTCCTATCAAGGACACCTCAGCGGAGGCCTGGGAGGGCTACGAAGCATCCCTCAAGAATGGGTATTGCACGCCCCTCAACGAGAATTGGAATCCCTATTCCGAAGACAGCATCTACCGAGGAGCACCCAAGTCGAAAGATGGGCGGTCGAAGTGGAAGGTCCTCCCCTGCACGATCGATCGCACCTCCTTCAACCAGCACTATGCCGATGAAGCTGATGAAAACCTCCCGAGCGCCCTTTGCGGCGGCGCCATCTTTCCAATGAGCGCCAGTCAGCCCGGTCCCGGCATGAACTGCATGGACAACAAGGCGTGCTACGAGGAGTTCGTCAAGAAGGTCAAGTCGCTCAAGTGCGTGTACAAGAAAGGAGAGGCCAAGCTGGTCCTGGAGCGAGATGTTCTCGTTGCCTATGTCAGCTCGGAGGCGCTCCACGGGGCGGGCTGGGTCGGCCGCGATTTCAAGAAGCTGTTCGCTTCCTACAAGTGAGAAACGCAAGCCGCGCTCATCTCCGAGAAGCGTGGGCCGGTCCTGCCCCGACAAGGGTGTAGATGTCGAGCAGGGACGCGCGGGAAACGGGGAAGCTCCTTGGTGAAACCAACCGAGACGGTCTCCCCCTGGCAGGGGCGCCGAGGAGTCCCTGTGTCAGGGAAGATGTCGCCTCGGCTGGCTTGCCGAGCTGACCCTCAGTGGTCACCCAAGGCCGGCCCATAATGCGGCAGCAGGTCATCGCCCCGGGGCGCCAACGACATCGCCGCGCGGCCCGGGGATATCAGCGCCTGTGGGACCAGCAGGAGGCGGACAGTCCCAGGATGGAGAAGGCCCCCCAGACACTCGCGGGCCCGCTCCACCTGCCGCGGCTGAACCGCTGTTCCTCACATGGAGCCATGCGAAGATAGACACGCCGCTCCGACCTGACGCCGAAGGAGTCCTCCATCGCCTTCTCGCGCAGCGTTGCCCATCTGCCGCTCCTCGACGCCCTGAACCCCGTCACAGGGGGTCAAGGCCGGCAGACGGTACAGCACCCAACAGCTCCTCCAGGGCCTCAAGTCGCTCGAAATCAGGGAAGCCTCCGCGGAGACACGCCAGGGCTACAGGGCCCAGGGACAGGCACTCCTGGATGCACATCCGACTCCGAAGGCGCTGAATCTGACGCCCCCGAGCGGCGCACGCTGGCGGACACGGAGAGCACCGCACTCGCCCCCACCGGGTGGTCAGCTCGGCACGTCAGCCGAGGCGACTTCATCCCTGACACAGGGGGGTGAGGAGGTCCTGTCCAAGCCCCGCATCGCCCCGACAGCCGCCGGGCGAGCGGCCTCGAGGAACACCCCGGGCGCCAGCGCGGTCGAAGGCGCCCCCCAACTGGTCTACGTGCGCCCGTCCGAGAAGGACCGCTTGCGATTGGCCTGGGAGGTGCGGGTGACGGGAAACAGCGCCACCCTCCCCGTCCGGGACCGCGTCTACGTGGACGCCCTGGACGCCTCCATCCTCCTGCGCGTACCGGAGATTCACGACGCGCTCAACCGCAGGGTGTACAGCGCCAACAACAGCATGCGCCTGCCTGGCACGCTCAAGCGCGGTGAGGGACAGCCCGCCTCGGGCGACGCGTATGTGGACGCGACCTTCAACATGCTGGGGCTCACCTACGCGTGCTTCAACACCCTGTTCGGGCGTGACTCGATGGATGGCGCGGGGCTCCCGCTCATCAGCACCGTGCACTACGCCACCAGCTACGTGAACGCCTATTGGGACGGCACCGAGCTCGTCTGCGGCGACGGAAACGGCGTCACCGCCGGGCCCCTGTGCACGGCCCTCGATGTGGTGGCGCACGAGCTGACCCACGCGGTGACGGAATATGAATCCGGGCTCATCTACACGGGCGAGTCCGGGGCACTGAACGAATCCCTGTCGGACATCTTCGGCGCGGTCTGTGAGAGCTGGTCGACCTCCTGGTCCATGGGGCCGAACGTCTGGAAGGTGGGTGAGAGCGTCCGGACGCCCCCCATCGCCGGAGATGCGCCGCGGTACATGGACGACCCGTTCCTGGACGGCGACTCGATGGATTACTTCGAGGACTACAAGAACGGCGCGGACGTGCATACCGCGTCGGGAATCCGCAATCTGGCGTTCAAGCTGCTATCCACGGGCGGCGTGCATCCGCGCGAACGCTCCTTGCGCGACGTGCTGGGGATTGGCATCGAGAAAGCCGCCCACATCTTCTACACGGCGAGCACGGCCTTCTTCACGGCCAACACGACGTTCGAGCAGGCGCGGACCTATATCGAGCTCGCGGCCACGGTACTGGGCTATGACCCGAACACCATCGCCTCGGTGAGCAGGGCCTGGGAGGCCGTGGGGGTCTTCAAGCCCGTCCCCCAGTTCTGCCCCCCTCTCCACCTGGTTCCTCCCTTGAGCCCCATCAGTGGCAAGGCCCGCTCGAACCGGTACTACTGCGCGAATACCGCGGCGAACGCCTCCACGGTGTTCACCCTCAGCGGAGGACGCGGTGACGCGGACCTGTATGTGAGGTTCGGCGCGCCGCCCACGAAGGACGCCTTCGACTGCCGGCCCTACCTGGGCAACAGCGAGGAGTCCTGCGCATTGGCGCCGCGCGCGACCGCGGGCACCTACTGGATCTGGATCACCGGGTTCAGGCCCTGTTCCAACGTGACGTTCTCCTATTCCAACTGAAGGAACGAGACGACCTGGCGCGGGACCACCGACGCGGGCACCCGTGAGGCACGCCCGCGTCACCGTCCCACTCAGGTCCTCACGACACCATCGAAGCCGCCGAAGCCACCGGGGATGAAGAAATCCTCGTCCGCCCGAAGTCGCTGAAGACATGGTCGAGAATCACGTCGATCATCCAGACATGCTCCGGGACCGCCAGTCCCTGGGAGTAGAGAGTCATGCACCAGGAGCACCGCCTGTCTGTCAGGGTGGCACCTCCCGCATGTCAGCCCTGTCCTGAGAATGATAGGACCCCACCATGAAACCAACACCCTCAGGACCCACTCGACATCTCAGATTACTGCTCGCGGCCTGCCTCGCCGCGATGGCGGTGGTCCTCCCCAGGCTCTCCGCCGCGGATCCCGCGTGCGTCCCCGCCGACCCTCGGCCCATCTGCCACACCACGGACCCCGAGGACCCACCCCAGGCCGTGCCACCCGGGCCCTTCTGGGTCCACGAAGGCAAGCGCTTCTTCGTGATTGGTGTCTTCGACTATCCCACCACGGCCACCTCTCCGGACGGGGGCCCGGCGAGAGATTTTCCCAACATCAACAAGACAGACCTCGCGCAGGGCGAATTGGGGCGAGTGGGTTTCAACGCCATCATTCACAAAATCCATGACGTGACCCCCGCCGACCTGGACAAGTTCGAGCAGCATGGCGTGCACGTCCTCCTCAGTGCCTGGAACTGGAAACACCTGGATGAGCCGGGCAACGAGCTGCACTGGGTTCGGGAGAAGGATGCCCAGCACCATGTCGGCAGCGACCTGGACCTGAGGATCCAGGAGTTGAAGAACAAGTCAGCGCTCCTCGGCTACGACTCCATGGACGAGCTGGGCTGGAACAGTGAGGGAGGAGGACAACTCGTGCGGTCCGATGGAGTGATTGACGCGGGCGCGACCGCCAGGCTCCGTGAGCGCCTCCCCACCCTCGACGAGGCCGTGAGCTTCCGCGAGTTCGTCAACGCCAGGGACCCCGCTCACCCCGTGTATTACACGGAGGTCGCCGCCACCAACTCGGACGCGGGCATCGCTCCCTGGGACGACGTGCCAGGCTTCTCCCCTTCGCAGTACCGGAAGTGGATGGCCGTGGCGAACGCCTGGGGGCAGGACCGGTATCCCATCACCCTCTTGCCAGACGGCGGCTCGCCGCCATTTCCCACCGCGCCCCTGAACCGACCCGCGGAGAGCACCGAGGCCATGCGCGCGCTCTACGACGACGACTTCATGGCACCCTATACCCCCACCGCTCCCATCCTGATGGTGCTCCAGGGGCAAGGCCTGGCGGAGTGCTGTGACTGGGATGAAGTGAATGGCAAGACGGGCCGGCGCCCCAACTACATTGAGACGCGCTACATGGCATATTCCTCCATCATCCAGGGGGCGCGCGGCATCTTCTGGTGGGGGACGGATGTCATCGGGCAGGACTCACAGCTCTGGTGGGACATCAAGAAGGTCGCCGCGCAGCTGCGCTTCCTGGAGCCCATGCTGGTCTCCGACAGCCGCCCGCCCCTGACGCTCTCCCCCGGGCTCGTGGGCATGCAACGCGCGGTCGGGACACGTCACATCGTCATCGTCGCCAACCCCTCGCCCGTCCAGGTCACCAGCAACATCATCCCGTCGGGCTGGGGTGCCAACGTGCAGGCCCGCAGCCTCTTCGAGCAGCGCGGCCCCCTGCCCTACAATTCCACCCTGCAGGGATGGACAGACACGTTCGGCCCGTGGGAGGTCCATGTCTACACGAACCGGCCCCAGCAGCGGCGGAAGGATGACTTCGACGGAGATGGCACGTCTGACTTCACCTGGTACTGGCCATCCCCCGCGATGCCCCAGGCCGGGATGCTCACGGTGCAGGCCAGCTCGCTGCCCAGGCCCATGCGCTTCGCGGGCGGGCTTCCGGGGGATATCTCCCTCACGGGTGACTACGACGGCGATGGCATCACGGATTACGCCGTGTACACCCCGGCGGCGGGCACCACGCCCGGGTTCTTCACGGTGTGGCGGAGCCAGGGACAGCACTGGAGCTGGTTCAATCTGGGAGGGCCGGGCGACATTCCCCTCGCCGCGGACTACGACGGCGATGGCATCACGGACATCGCGGTGTACGAGCGATTCGCCACCGCGCAGCCCCACCCGGACACATTCGAGCCGGTGTACGGCAAGTTCCGTTGGATTCCGAGCCAGACCGGCGGAGACCCCGTGGCGCGCTACATGGGCGAGCCCGACGACACCCCCGTGGTCGGAGACTTCGACAAGGACGGCAAGGATGACCACGCCATGCACAAGGCCAAGGACAGCTCGGGCTGGGGTGGCTGGTTCACGGTGCGCAAGTCCCAAAGCGGGATAGTGGATTGGGACACGATGGGGCAGGTGGGGGACATTCCCGTCGTGGGCGACTACGACGGAGACGGGTTCAGCGACCTTGCAATCTACACCCCTCGCTGGCCCACCGACGACGGCGGCGGCTACTTCACCGTCGTGCACAGCTCCACGGGGACCTCGCACGTGAAGTTCCTCGGAGGGCTCGGCGACGTCCCTGTCACGGGCGACTACGACGGAGATGGGAAGACGGACTTCGCCGTCTACCGGCCACGCACGAGCACTCCCGCGGCGGGCGGCGACTACACCGTCATCTTCTCGAGCACGCAGCTCACGAGCGTGAAGAGCAGGTCAGGTGTGCGCCCGGGAGAGCTGCCCATGGGAAGGGCGTGGCAGCAGTGACGAGCCGACCTGGCCCGTGACACGACGACATGACGCCGCGTGGGGGCCCGTGCACCCGACGCGGCGGCGCGCGTCATCAAGGGACGCGCGAAGGGCCGCCGAGTGAAGTCGGAGGCCCGCCGTGCCCTTGCTGGATGCTAAGCGGGGGAGGAATCACGTTGCACCCAGACAATTGAACGAGCCTCCGGAGGGGCGTCTCGGCATCAAAAAGGCCGACGCCTCGCGGTAAATCCTCCCATGTCGGCAATACTTGACTTCCCCTGAAAAGAATTGTTTTCTTTTCAAATGCTGAATCAAACCGCTGAGTATCAATCCTGCATCCAGAGTTCGGAGAAGGTGTCCTGGCGTCTTGATGAGCTGTTGCCCAAAGACACCGTCCTGGATTTCAGCCGTCGGTTCCTCTCGAATGAGTTGACGGGCGCGGAGGCCATTCCCTTCCTGAACGCCGAGGAGCGGCTGATGCTGAATCACATCCGCTCCAACAGCTATGCGCACCTGTTCCTGTTCCTGGAGGAGTACGCGGTGGCCCTGGCCTCGCAGCGCGCCGGGCTGGAGTTGCACGGGAACGCGACGCACATGCGCGCGCTCCTGCGCTTCACGGAGGAGGAGCTGAAGCACCAGCAACTCTTCGCGCGCTTCACCAGCGCGTTCGCCCGGGGGTTCAAGGTCGTCCCCGCCCTGCTCGACAACCACGTCGAAGTGGCGCGGGCCATCATGGCGAAGTCGAACCTGGGCGTGCTCATCTTCAACCTGCACCTGGAGCTGATGACGCAGCAGCACTATCTGGAGACGATCCGGGGAAACAAGACCGAGACGTTGGATCCGCTGTTCTGCGACCTGCTCAAGCACCACTGGCTCGAGGAGGCACAGCACACCCGGCTGGACTTCCTGGAGGCGCAGAAGATCCTCGCGCAGGAGCCCGACACCCTGGACGCGGCCCTCACGGAGTACGCGGAGCTGCTCCAGGCGCTGCGGGGGACGTTGAACGCCCAGCTCGCGTTGGATCTCCAGACGCTGGAGAAGGCGGTGGGGCGCGCGTTCACCCCGGAGGAACACCAGCACCTGGCCGAGTCCCAGGAGCGTTCGTATGTCTGGGGGTTCATCGGAATGGGGATGAAGGCGCCCCTCTTCCTCTCACGCCTGCGCGCGCTTTCCCCCGTGGCCGAGCAGCGCGTCCTGGAGCTGGCGCCGACGTACTACTGTGTGTGATTGATGCGGGCTTCGGGGACGCCGCCGCTGCTCGTCTGGTCACTTCCTGGCGGGCACGGGGTTGACTGGAGGGGCCTGGCGCGGCGCCTGGAGCGGGGGAAACGACGCGGTCAGCGCGCCCAGGTAGAGCCTGCCGTGGAAGCCGTCAGGCCGCGGGGCGGTGAAGAGCGTCACGCCAGCGGCCTGCTTGGAGGACTGCCGTGCCTCGAGCGTCGGGCTGATGCCGAAGACGTTGCACTCCACCTCCTCGTCCCAGACGCTGTAGCGGCAGGTGAACTGGGTGCCGCGCTGGAAGCCCACGTCCAGGGCTCGCACCGAGGGCAGCACGCGCGCCACGCGAGCGCCCATGGGCTCGAGGTCACCATCCCAGCTGACCTCCGTGGTGCGCGCGTGGACGCTGCCCGTGAGCGCCAGCGTCCAGGCCTGGGGGCGCTTCGACCGGGCGTTCATCAGATGCTCGGCCATCTGCTCCTCGCGCTCATTGCCGTGGGCCTTGTCGGAGTCGATGGCGGCCACGGCCACGTCCTTGCCGGAGACGCGCAAGCGCCGGGCCTGCTCGACGAGCCACAGCATGGCGCGGCTGCTGCGCCCGTCCTGGTGGACCCGGCGCCAGAAAGCGCTCCCCGAGAGGAACTCCTGGATGGCTCCTGAATCGCCGTCACTGGCGAGGTAGCGCTCCAGGAGCGGCTGCTCGGAGACGGGAATGGACAGCGCCAGCGTCACCGGCAGGTCCTGGGCCGTGGCCTCGCACGCCATCCGCAGCGCCACGGACGGCACCTCCTGCGTTCCCAGGGGGTCCGCCACGAGCAGGACGCCTCCCTTGGAGAACAGGGACGAGGCGCCCTCCACGGGCGCGCCACACGCGGGAGCGGTGGCGGAGGCCCCGTCCTCCTCGCCCCAGCTCTCCATCACCACCGAGCGAATGGGAATGGGGGGATTGCCGCCCACCAGCTCCAGCGCGGGAGCCATCTCCAGCCGCTCCAGGAGCTTCTGCTCGATGTTCATGTCGCGGTAGCCATGTGCTGGCCGATAGCCCTCCAGCCCAGGGATGTTCATGAAGGCATCCGGCACGGAGGCCTGCCCGCTGGACCGACCGGAGGCCTCAGGGGCGGCGAAGCCCCCTTCCTGCGTGTACCTGATGCGAAAAACCCGAACGAGTGCCTGCCGGGGCCCGAGCCGCTCTCCCTGGATGTAGTAGCGCTCGGGAGGGATGACGTCCGGAATGAAGGAGGAGAACATCTCCAACCCTCCCTCCTTCTCCATCACGTCCATGCGGTTCTTCTCCAGGATGTACCGGGCCGTCATCATCGCGTCCTCGACGGGCACCGAATAGACGACTTCATGCGTGGGCTTCTCGTACCGCCCCGTCTCCGGGTTGTACTGGTCCGAGATACCGCGCGTGGCGCTGGCGCATCCCACGCACCCCAAGAGCCCCAGCATCACTCCAAGCCGTCGCATCACTTCCTCCATGAGCCACGAGTCCCGGAGACGGGTTTCAGACCTCCGGCCGCGTCGACCGCTGAAACGCCCGGGGCGGCAGGTCATATTGACCTCATCCCGTGGACGTTGGAATGAGGAGACGGCGAGCCCTCTGCGTCGAAGACGGTGCCCGTGAGACTCTGCGTGAAGGGACGCCGACCTGTTCTCTGAAGCGGTGTTCGACGAGGGACGTGGAGGCTCCCACTCGTTGCGCCAGTGACACCGCGTCCGAGGGGTCGTCGTCGGGTGTGGCAAGCGACGCGAGCGATGCGTGCGGAGACCGTCAACGGACAGGGCCCCAGACCCAGGGCGTTCTGGAAGAGCTCGGTCCGGGGTTCGGGCTTTCGCAAGCATAGGAACACGTCAGCCCTCCCCGGCCCGCGCTTTGTCCACAGTCCCCGGCGGTTTTCAAGCGCGCAATCCGCCACGCTTTGTCCACAGCCCATCGCTGAATTCAAGAGAGGAATCAGGGTCCGCTCGGGCCACAGCAAATCTGTATTTTCAAGAGCACACGCCTCGAACAAATCCGATACACGGCTGCGCCATCCCTCCCTTCCGAGTGTCTTCGATGCGTGCATCCGTCACTGCTCGTCCCGGCGAAGCCATGTCTCCATCCCCACGCCCTACCGGCCGCCGCAAGCGCTGGGTCCTGGGCATCCTGTCCCTGCTAGGTGTCATCGCCATCCTGGTGGGCATCAAGGGCGCACAGATCGGCGCGATGATTCAGGCAGGCGCCACCTATGTCCCGCCCCCGGAGGCGGTCACCACCGCCACGGCCAGCGCCGTCGACTGGCAGGGGACCCAGCGAGCCGTCGGCACGGTGCTCGCGGTGCGCGGCGTGACGCTGGGCGCGGAGCTGTCTGGCCTCGTGCGCGACATCGGCTTCGAGAACGGCGCACGGGTGAAGAAGGGGCAGGTGCTCGTCCAGTTCGACAGCACCAGCGAGGCGGCCCAGTTGGCGGGAGTGGAAGCAGAAGCGGAGCTTGCCCGGCTCACCCGTGCCCGGGTCCAGTCACTCCACTCCCAGGGCGCCACCACGCAGGCCGAGCTCGATGCCGCCCAGGCACGAGCGGTCCAGGCCGAGGCCTCGGTGGCCACCCTGCGCGCCATGCTCGCGAAGAAGGTCATCCGCGCGCCCTTCGATGGCCGCATCGGCATCCGACAGGTGGAGCTGGGCCAGGTGGTCTCCGCGGGCGGCCCCATCGCCTCACTGCACTCCCTGGACCCTGTCCTGGTGGAGTTCCTCCTGCCGCAGCAGATGCTGGCGAAGGTGGCCCTCGGGCAGAAGGTGCGTGTCCATGTGGATGTCTTTCCACGGGACACCTGGGAGGGCGACCTCACGACCATCAACCCCGAGGTGGAGCTCGCCTCTCGGAACGTGCGCATGCGCGCCACCGTCCCGAACGCGGACGGGCGCCTGATGCCAGGAATGTTCGCCAACATCGACGTGCTCGCCGAGAGCCAGAGCCAGGTGCTGGTCATCCCCGCCACCTCGGTCCTCTTTGCTCCGTATGGCGATTCGGTGTTCGTCCTCGAGGAAGGAAAGGACGCGGGTGGAAAGACGGCCCTCCTGACGAAGCAGCGCTTCGTGCGACTGGGTGAGCGCAGAGGCGACTTCGTCGCTGTCACCTCCGGACTCAAGCCGGGAGAGCAGGTCGCCAGCAGCGGCGTCTTCAAGCTGCGCAACGACGCGGCCGTCGTCGCCAACAACTCGATGGCGCCACAAGCAGAGACCGCCCCCATTCCCGTGGACCCGTAGTGGACCGGAAAACGCGCTCATGAACTTCACCGCCCTCTTCATCCGGCGCCCCGTCGTGGCGCTGGTGGTCAACCTCCTCATCATCATCGCGGGCCTCCAGGCCATCCAGTCCCTCAACGTGCGGCAGTACCCGCGCAGCGAGAACGCCGACATCACGGTGACAACGGCCTACGTCGGCGCCAACGCGGAGCTGGTCCGCGGCTTCATCACGACGCCGCTCGAGCGGGTCATCGCCTCCGCGGACGGCATCGACTATCTCGAATCCCAGAGCCTCCAGGGTGTCTCCATCATCCGGGCCCGGCTCAAGCTCAACCACGACTCCAACCGCGCGCTCAGCGAAATCAGCGCCAAGGTCGACCAGGTGCGCGGAGACCTGCCGCCCGAGGCCCAGGTCCCCGTGCTCAGCATCGAGTCCGCGGAGAGCCAGTCGGCCACGGCCTATCTCAGCTTCACCTCCGAGTTCCTGAAGCAGAACGAAATCACGGACTATCTGGTGCGAGTGGTGCAGCCGCGCCTCTCGGCGGTGGCGGGCGTGCAGCGCGCGGACATCCTCGGGGCGCGGACGTTCGCGATGCGGGTGTGGATGAAGCCCGACCGGATGGCCTCGCTCAACGTCAGCCCGGCGCAGGTCCGGCAGGCGCTGGCGAACAACAACCACCTCGCCGCGGTGGGCCAGACGAAGGGCTCGCTCGTCCAGGTGAATCTCACTGCGAACACGGACCTTCGCTCGGTGGAGGAGTTCCGGCAGCTCATCGTCCGGCGGGACGGCGGCGCCGTCGTGCGGCTCTCCGACATCGCGGACGTGGTGCTGGGAGCCGAGGACTACAACAGCGACGTCACCTTCTCCGGGGAGCGAGCGGTCTTCATCGGCGTCTGGGTGCTGCCGCATGCCAACTCGCTGGACGTCCTGAAGCGCGTGCGCAAGGAGATGGATGCACTCCAGCGGGAAATCCCGGAGCAGATCCACGCTCGAATCGCCTTCGACGGCACGAAGTACATCCAGAACGCCATCGACGAGGTGGTGGACACGCTGGGAGAGACGCTGCTCATCGTCGTGGTGGTCATCTTCCTCTTCCTCGGGTCCGTGCGCTCGATTCTCGTCCCCGTGGTGGCCATCCCGGTGTCGCTCATCGGCACCGTGTTCCTGATGCAGATGTTCGGGTTCACGGTGAACCTGCTCACGCTGCTCGCCGTGGTGCTGTCGGTGGGGCTCGTCGTGGACGACGCCATCGTCGTGGTGGAGAACGTGGAGCGCCACCTGCGGGCGGGCCTGCGTCCGGTGGACGCCGCCATCCAGGGCGCTCGCGAGCTGGTCGGCCCCATCATCGCGATGACCATCACCCTCGCCGCCGTCTACGCGCCCATCGCCTTCCAGGGCGGCCTCACCGGTTCGCTGTTCCGCGAGTTCGCGCTCACGCTGGCCGGCGCGGTGACGCTCTCCGGGGTGGTGGCGCTGACGCTCTCCCCCATGATGTCCGCCGCCCTCCTGCGCGCGGGCCATGAGGACCAGGGACTCGCGGGGGTCATCAACCGGGCCTTCGAGCGACTGCGCGCGGCCTATGCACGCACGCTGGACCGCACGCTCGGCGCACGCGGACTGGTCTACACCGTGTGGGTGGTGTTGAGCCTGCTCGCGCTGCTCATGTTCTCGCAGTCTCCACAGGAGCTCGCCCCCACGGAGGACCAGGGCATCGTGTTCGGCATCGTCAACACGCCGTCCAATGCCACCATGGAGCAGCTCGCGCCCTCGGTCCACGAGGTGAACCAGTCGCTGATGGAGATACCGGAGGCTTCGTATATCTTCCAAATCATGAACCCGAGCAGCGGGTTCTGGGGCCTGGGACTCAAGCCCTGGGAGGAGCGCGAGCGCTCCGCGGCGAGCGTGCTGGCGCAGACGCAGCAGCGGGTGGCCAGCGTCCCGGGCGTTCAGACGCTCGTCATCCAGCCCTCCGCGCTGCCAGGAGGCGGCAACTTCCCGGTGGAGTTCGTCATCGCATCCACGGCGGAGACAGAGGCGCTGTTGGGCTTCGCTCAGCAGCTCCAGGCGAAGGCGACAGCGAGCGGACTGTTCGCCTTCCCGCCCATCATCGACGTGAAGTTCGACCAGCCCCAGTCGGAGATTGAGCTCGACCGGGAGAAGCTCGCGCAGCTCGGGCTGAACCTGGGGACGGTGGGACAGGACCTGAGCGCGGCGGTGAGCGGCAACTTCGTCAACCGCTTCAACATCGCCGGGCGCAGCTACAAGGTCATCCCCCAGCTCCTGCGGACCTCGCGGCTCACCCCCGAGCAGCTCCAGGATGTCCATGTCACCGGACCGGACGGACAGCTCGTGGCGCTCTCGTCGATTGCCTCCATCCGGGACACCGTGGCGCCCCGCTCACTCAATCGATTCCAGCAGCTCAACGCGGTGAAGCTGAGCGGCGTGGCCATCCGTCCGCTGGATGAGGCGCTCACCTACCTGGAGACGGAGGCGGCGAAGATTCTCCCGGAGGGCTACAGCATCGATTACACGGGCGAGTCCCGGCAGCTCCGCACGGAGGGCAACAAGTTCCTCCCGGCGTTCCTGCTCGCGGTGGTGCTCATCTTCCTGGTGCTCGCCGCCCAGTTCAACAGCTTCAGGGACCCGCTCATCATCCTCGCCGGCTCGGTGCCCCTGGCCCTCTTCGGCGCGCTGCTGACGACGTTCCTGAAGATGCCGAACCCGACGATGCCCTTCTTCACCGACAGCTTCACCACCACCCTCAACATCTACTCGCAGGTGGGGCTGGTGACGCTGGTGGGGCTGATTGCGAAGAACGGAATCCTCATCGTCGACTTCGCCAACCGGCTCCAGGACGAAGGCAGGTCGAAGCTCGAAGCCATCCAGGAGGCCGCGTCCGCGCGACTGCGTCCGATTCTGATGACCACGGTGGCCACCGTCGCGGGCCACTTCCCACTTGTCCTGGTGGAAGGACCGGGCGCGGCGGCACGCAACAGCATCGGACTCGTCCTGGTGACGGGCATGGCTGTCGGCACCTTCTTCACGCTCTACTTCGTCCCGGCCATCTACCTCCTCGTCTCACGGACCCGAAAGGTGCCGGCGGACAGCGAGGTGCCAGCAGTGGAGCCGTCGCCGCTCGCGCCCGCGACGCAGCCCTGAGCCGAGCCCCGGGCTCCCCGTGGACGAAACTCCACGCCACGGGGGGCTCGGCTTCGCTGGAGACAACTCATGCGTGAGAGGCCCGTGATGACTGGTCGTTCAACAGACAAGGAGGAGCCCTTCGCCCAGGTCGTGGCGCGGCGTTGGGAGCAAGCCCTGCGGCACATCGAAGCCGCCGTCAGCGCCGCGCCGAATCCCGAGGCGAAGGTGCGGGCCTTCGCCCAGTCGCGCCAACAGCAAGCGGAGCAGCTCGTTCGGGAGCTTCCATGTCCTGACGAGGCGAAGCTCGACATGCTCTCGAGCCTCACTTCGCACCTGGCCTGCCTGCGGGCGCGCGAGGTCGCGCTGCTCGAAGCGATCTTCATGGAGGGGAACGCCACGGGGGCGTTCACGCTCGGCAACCCCCACGGCGTAGCGCTCGCCATGGTGGGAGCGCTCCAGAACCTCGTGTACGCGCCGCTGCTGTTCGCGCGGATGTCGCGGGTGGAAAGGAGCCGTGCTCCCACCGCGCAGTGGCCGCCGGAGTCAGAGAAGCCACACTAGGGCGCATCCGCGAATCAGCGCCAGAGCCTGCATCCTGATGACGACGGTGCCGCGCGAGGTGCGCAACGCGGGCGTGCTGGATGGCTTTCCCCGGGTCTCCAAATTGGCAGACACCTGTCAGTCATCCAGGGAGGAATTCTCCACGGCACTCGCGGCCCTGGACAGCGCGGGGCCGCGAGCACCTCAGGACGACTCAGCAGGTCCAGGAGCAGGACGTCCCACCGTTGACCGCGTTGCAGCGCCCCGCGGAGATGCCGACGCCGCTGCAGAAGGCCCACGTCGCGCCGCTGCCAGAGATGGGCTGGCAACACGTCACGGGGCAGTTCGCGGTGTTCCAGGAACACGACGTCCCACCGTTGACCGCATTGCAGCGGCCCGGAGACCACGCCACCGAGTCACAGAAGGCCTCCGTGGTCCCCGAGCCCGGAATCGCCGCGCAGCACTCCGGATACGTCGTCAGGGCCGCCTCGCTCTCACCCACGGCCCCCACGTCGTCCGACACCGCGACACCGTCGACGGGACCGCAGCCCGCCAGCACCGTCAGCAATCCCGCCAGTACTCCCAACGTGTTCAGCTTCATCAGACACCCTCCCGTGGTTTTGAGACTTCACGGAGAGCATCTTTCGCCATCATACATTCCGTCAAACACTGTCACCCGCGAACAGGCACGGGGAGAGACGGGACGCACCGCGCCCGGGACTTCGAGAAGAAAGTTCCGGGAGTGGCGGTCAGGACGTGACGGGTGACACAGGAGTTCCTACGGCGGCGCACACGGGCCAGCCCTACACACCGCGGCAAGGCGAGCGCGGCCAGCGGTCCACCGGCGTGCCCACATCAACCGGAGTGCAACTCGTGCCACACGCCGCGCTGGACCTTCGTGTGTCAGGTGTGGTGATGCAGGCTCTCCACCAGGTACGGGTCTCCCACGGGCAACATCGGCGACGTCCGCACCGCCCTGGTCACCGCCAGCGTGAACAACGCCCCCACCCCCACCAGCCCCGCCAGCTCATACAC
>NZ_JABXEM010000133.1:0-29433 GCF_013372595.1 Myxococcus sp. AM011 | reverse complement strand
GGTGCGGGTAGGACACGACGCCCGGTTGGCTCCCGGAAGGCTCCGACCAGGTGGGGCGGGGTGGGCTTGCTCCCTTGCCTGGGCTTCGACGCGGCGCGCAGCGGGCCTGGCGCGACGGCTCAGCGCCGCCGCTGTTCTTCCAGCCCGTCGCGCGCGTTCAGGGCGTCGCCTTGGGTGCCTTGCCCCAGTTGCCGTCCTTGAAGATGCGCACGCCCTTGCCGCCGCCGCCTCCAATCATGCCGGGGATGGTGGCCTGGATGGGCTTGCCACCGGGAGGCTGGTAGACGACCCGTGCCTTGCGCGCGGACGGAATCGAGGCGTGGGTGGTGTCGATCAGCAGGTAGACCGCCTTGCCGTCGGACTGGATGCGGTCGGTGTCGTGCTTGTGGCTCAGCTCGGCCAGGAGCTCCCCGTCATCGATGGTGCTCGCCTCGTTTCCGAGCAGCCGTACCTTCACGCGCAGCCACGTCTGGGCACTGCCACCTTCGGACGCGTAGTCGCGCATGCCCTGGATGATGACGGCCAGGTCCGCGCCGTTGCCAGGAGCGCCCTGCGCCAGCCGCAGTCCGGTCTGCTTGCTGTTGTCCGTGTCGATCAGCAGCGTGGCGTTGGCGCAGCGGCTCTTGCACTCCTCGCCCCACGGCTCCTTGTCGAAGCGCAGGCGCATGGCGAAGTCGCTGCCCTGGGGGGCGATGACGGCGTCGACGACGACGGGCCGCTCACCGTCCACGGGAGCCGTGTATTTGAAGGTGGACCGTTCCTTGGCGACGACGCTCGAGCCGGCGAGGAGGGTGCAGACGAGCAACGGCAATGAGCGCTTCACGGGGTGTGGACCTCCGAGGAAAAGACGTCCATTCAAGAGGGAAGAAGCCGTGGCAGCAAGTCTCAAGCGTTAGAGTCTTCCTGGGAGGTGTGAGAGATGCGGATTCCCTACGTGCGCCAGCTCAAGCTGGGGCCCATGGACAACTTCGTCTACCTGGTGGGCGCGGCGGACTCGCCCGACGTCGTGGTGGTGGACCCGGCGTGGGACGTCGATGCGATTGAGCGCGCGGTGGCGGAGGACGGCAAGCGGCTCGCGGGAGCGTTCGTCTCGCACTGCCACTTCGACCACATCAACGGACTGCCAGATTTGCTGTCGCGGCACGACGTGCCCGTCTATGCGCAGCGCGCGGAGGTGGAGTTCTCCGCGGAGCTGCGCGAGCTGAAGGACGCGCTGCGCCCGCTGGGGCCTGGCGACGCGGTTCCCGTGGGCTCCGAGGTGTTCCAGGCGCTGCACACGCCGGGGCACACGCCGGGCTCGCACTGCCTGTTGGCCGGTGATGCGCTCGTGTCCGGGGACACGCTGTTCATCAACGGCTGCGGCCGGTGCGACATGAGCGGTGGAGACCCGGAGGCGATGTACCGCTCGCTGTCGCAGGTGTTGCTCAAGGTCCCGGACTCGACGCGGCTGTGCCCGGGGCACGACTACGCGGACGTGCCGGTGGCGTCCCTGGGCGACGTGCGTCAGACGAACCCGTACTTCGCCTTCCCCGACGTGGCCTCGTTCGTCGCGTTCCGGATGCGCCCCAGGAAGTGAGCACGCAGTGAAGAAGACGAGTGAGCTGACGGACGCGGAGTTCCTGCGCGACGCCTACATCCAGGAGGGCGTGAGCCCTGTCCCAGGGGTGGTCATCGCCGCCTGCACGGTGGGGGACGACTACGACAATCCCGGCAATCGCATCGGCGTGCGCAGGGATGGCGCGTGGCTGGAGTTCGAGGTGTCCGGTGAGGCGGTCCTCTCCGTGGATGCCACCGAGGCGGGACTGGCCTACGTCCTCGGAGAGAACGGGATGGTGATTCGCTTCGATTGGAAGACGCCGCGGACCAGGGATGAGCTGAAGGCCTCCCGCAAGGTGTTCAGGAACAAGGCCGTCGAGGACCTCGGGCCGCTGCGCCGGCTCCGCGTCTTGGGGAACGACGTCGTCTGTGTGGGCTCGGTGGGTCAGGCCTACGTGCTGGGCAAGGCGCGCTTCAGCACGCTGCCCCAGCTCACCGTCGACGGAGAGGACGTCACCCTCGAAGACCTCACGGGCCACGGTCGCGACGACTTCATGGCCGTCACCTCCGAGGGGCATCTGGCGCATTTCGATGGAAAGCGCTGGCGCCGCATCCCGCTTCCCCTGGAGACGGGCTTCAATGGTGTGTGCACGCTGAAAGACGGCTATGCCCTCTGCGGAAATGAGGGAGCCGTCCTGATGGGAAGCGGCGACGACTGGCGCGTCATCCGGCCCCCGGACACCGAGCGCGAGTACTACGGCATCGCGACGTACCAGGACCACGTCTACGCGGCGCACCTGGGCGGTATCGACCGCGTGGTCGGCGACAAGCTGAAGCGCATGGTCATCGCGAAGGCGGACTCGCTGCGCTTCACCGGGCTGCGCGGCGCCCAGGACGGCGTGTGGGCGCTCGCGGACCGGACCATCGGTTGGATTCACGATGACCGGTGGCACACCGTGGCGGCCGAAGCCCCCTCCGAGTGAGCAGGGGGCCGATGGAGCCCGGTTATGGGCGCTGCTGGGCGAACATCCAATCCCAGAATGCGACGTTCTCGTACGTGGGCGTGCTGAAGTCGGTGCCCTGTGGGTGCACGGTGAATCGCAGGGGAGACGTCCCCGCGGCATAGGCCCCTGCCTGGGTGGACCAGGTGTCGTTGGTGGCGTTGAACACGTACGTGAGCGTCGCGGCGGGCGCGGCGAAGGTCAGGTACTGGTCCCATCCGTACGCCTTCGTCAGGCCGCGCAGCCAGGAGTGCTGGGCCGTCCACGCGTCGGCCGTCTGCCAGGAGTCCACCATCCACACGGGGACGTTGAGCAACTGGGTAATCGCGGGGCCGGGGGCGCCCAGGTTGGCGCCCACCGGTGCGAGCGCCGCGATGCGGTTGCCATGGCTGTTGCCATAGTTCCACGCACCGGAGCCGCCCAGCACGCGGCCCGTGACGTAGATGCGCGACGGGTCCACGCGGTAGTTGGCGACGATGAAGTCGACCAGCGCGTTGAGCTGCGTGACGTTCCAGTTCGAGGAGGTGCGCGGCGCGAAGACCATGGCCTGCTGGGTTCCGAAGTACGTCTTCCAGGTGGGGTTGTCGCGGATGAGCTTGAGCGGGCCGTAGCGCGACACCACTTCCACGAGCTGGGCCTCGGTGCTCGTGGTGCCCGCCTCACCGGAGTCGTGGAGCTGGAGCACCAGCGGATAGGTCGTCGTCGGCGACGTCAGGTAGCCCGGGGGCAGGTACTCCGCGTAGGCGTAGGAGGTGCCGGTGGCGCTCGTCAGTCGGCCGATGACCTGGTTCTCGGTGGTGATGGGCAGGCCCGGCGTGGACACGCGGTAGGTGGCGGTGACGGTGGTGGCCGCAGCGGGCATGGTCAGCGTCGTCGTCGCGGACGTGGTGCTGGCCACCGTGGCGCCGGTCCACTGGTCGAACACGTAGCCGGACGCGGGCGCATCCGCGGTGATGGTGACTTGCGTTCCGCTGGCGTACTGGCCGTCGCCCGAGCCGCTGTTGACGGTGAGCGTGTACTGCGTGGGCGAGGACACGCGATAGGTGGCGGTGACGGTGGTGGCCGCCGCGGGCATGGTCAGCGTCGTAGTCGCGGACGTGGTGCTGGCCACGGTGGCGCCGGTCCACTGGTCGAACACGTAGCCGGATGCCGGAGCGTCGGCGGTGATGGTGACCTGCGTGCCGCTGGTGTACTGGCCGTCACCCGAGCCGCTGTTGACGGTGAGCGTGTACTGCGTGGGCGGCGTCCCGCCGCGCTGCTGCGCCAGCATCCAGTCCCAGAACGACTGCGTGCTGTAGGACTCCGACCAGCCGGTGTGCGCCGAGCCGGGAATCACGATGAGCCGAGCCGCGGCCGACCCCGTGCTCACCGCGCCCGCCTGTGACGTCCACAGCTTCGTCGTCTTGTCGAACAGGTACGTCAGCGTCTGCGTGCTGTTGGTGACGCTGACCATCTGGGTCACGTTGTAGTTCTTGGTGTAGCCGATCAGCCAGGACTGCTGCGCGGCGACCTCGCCGTAGCTGCTCGACGCCCAGACGGGAACATCATTGAGAGCGGTGATGGTGGGTCCCGGCGCGCCGATGTTGGTGGCGAACGGGGCGATGGCCGCCAGCTCGGTGCCGTAGAGATTCGCGTACCGCCACGTCCCCCAGCCGCCCATGCTCAGGCCCGTCAGGTACACGCGAGTGGGGTCCACCCGGTAGTTGGCGACGATGAACTGCACGAACGGACGCAGCTCCGTGGGCGAGTAGTTGTCCAGGCTCTGCGGCGTGAAGACCATCACCTGCTTCGTGCCGAAGTACGTCTTCCACGTGGCGCTCGTGCGGATGTTGGCGAGCGCGCCGTGCCGCGTGGTGATGTCGTACAGCTGCGCCTCCGTCGTCGCCTGACCCAGCTCCCCCATGCCGTTGAGATGGATGATGGCCGGGTAGGTCTGGGTCGAAGTCAGATATCCCGGAGGCAGGTACTCGGAATACCCGAGAGTGGCTCCCGAGGCGCTCGGCAGGCGGGTGACAATCTGGTTCTCCACGGTGAAGCTGACCGCGGAGCGCTGCGCGTCGAACTCCTGGGAGGACGTCTCTTCGGGGGCGGGACCACACGCCGCCAGGACCGCCACGGCGACGCTGAGTACGACGCTTCTCATGGAACACCTCTCGAGCGGGGAGTACGACCTCACTCACTCTAGTAGGCGTTTTGTAATTGTCCCGGGATTGCGTTTGTTTCGCAATGACCACGCATGGCCAGTTGACTCAGGCCCGTCGTGTGCGGGTGCCCACGGGGGGCATCTGGAGGCCCTTGGGCCTGGCGTGCATGGACCACCAGGCCGCGACGGCCAAGAGTCCCACGGCCATCAGCGTCCACAGGGCGGCCCACACCACGGAGGGCACGTAGGTGACGTCGGCGAGCAGGGCCGCGTCGCTCTGCGCGCGCACCGTGCTGTTCCAGAGGTCGGAGCGCAGGTCGAACAGCACGTACAGCGCGGTGAAGGCGGCGATGAAGAGGTTCACCAGGTCCACCGCGCCATCCGGCAGCCACTTCGCGCACGCGCCGAGGACGACGGCGGTGCCCACGCAGAAGGCCAGGGTGAAGAGGTCGCCTCCATACAGGAGGCCCATGATGACGAGCCACGCGGAGGCGGCCACCAGCACGCCCCGGCGGAGCTGGAACCGGAAGGTGGCGATGAGCAGCCCTGCGCCAGCCACCGCGCTTCCCAGGTAGCCCGCCGAGTACAGGACGACCTGGCGCAGCATGCCCGGTGGGAGGCGGGACATACACAAGCCCCCCTCGTCGGCCATGAGGTGGATGCGGTCCACGGACCCACCCAGGAGCAGGGTGGCGAGCGCGTGCCCGCTCTCGTGCATCATCACCACCAGCACCTTGAGAGGCCACAGGACGGGCGAGTCCCAGAAGAACCAGCCGACCCCCAGCATGACGAGCAGGAGGGCCAGGCGGCCGAAGTCGAGCTTTGCTCCGCTGGCGGTCCTCATCGTTTTCCGGGCCTCCCCTCCATCAGACACCCCAACACTTAAGCTCGGTCCCTCTTCCCAGGAAACTCCTGGCATGCCGCGAAGCGTCGGACACACCGTGGGAGTCGCGTGCGGGCGCCGGACGGGGTAGGGAGGACTCCATGAAGAAAGCCCTCCTTCTGCTCTCGCTCGTGGCTGCCCCGGCTCTGGCCGGGGAAGGAAAGTGGACCCCCCAGCAGGTGCTGGACCTGGACCCGGCGTGGTTGCGCGCCCAGGGACTCCAGGTCTCACCCAAGAAGCTCTGGGACCCCAAGCGCGGCACCGGCCTGCTCGCGGGCGCGGTGAACGTGGGGGGCTGCACTGGCGCCTTCATCTCCTCCACCGGCCTGGTCATCACCAACCACCACTGTGCCTTCGGCGTCATCCAGGAGCACAGCACGCCCCAACGCGACCTCATCACCCAGGGCTTCCTGGCCTCGGAGCGCAAGGACGAGCTGCCCGGCAAGGGCGCGCGGGTGCAGGTGCCTCGCAGCTTCACGGACGTGACGGCGCAGGTGCTGGCCGCGGTGCCGCAGGGCGCGGACGACCTGGTCCGCTACAAGGCCATCGAGCGCAAGCAGAAGGAGCTGGTGGCCGAGTGCGAGAAGCGCCCCGCCACGCGCTGCCAGGTGTCCACGTTCGACAGCGGCGTCAACTACACGCTGGTGGACGCGGTGGAGCTGGTGGACGTGCGGCTCGTGTACGCGCCGCCGCGCGCGGTGGGCGAGTACGGTGGCGAGGAGGACAACTGGATGTGGCCGCGCCACACCGGTGACTTCGCCATCCTCCGCGCGTACAGCGCGCCGGACGGTTCCTCCGCGCCGTACAGCGAGAAGAACGTGCCCTTCAAGGCGGAGTTCTTCTTCCCGCTGGCCACCGAGGGCGTGAAGCCGGGCGACTTCGTGATGGTGCTCGGCTACCCGGGCCGCACCTACCGCGCGCTGCTCGCGGAGGAGTTCGCGGAGCGCCAGTCGCGGCTGTACCCGCGCATGCGCGACGTGTTCGGCGAGGCCATCCGCATCCTGGAGGAGGAAGGGGAGAAGGACCCGGCCGGCAAGATCGCCGTCGCGTCCACCGTCAAGGGACTGCACAACGTGTACAAGAACGCGGGCGGGCAGCTCGCGGGGCTCAAGCGCGGCAAGCTGGTGGAGAAGCAGCACCAGGCCGAAGCGGACGTCGCTGCCTGGGCCGGGAAGAACGGCGCGAAGTGGGCGAGCGCCCTGACGGCCCGCGACGCGCTGCTGGCCGAGCAGAAGGCGAACACGAAGGTGTTCGAGCGCGAGTTCCTGCTCGGGGCGACGCCTCGGCTGGCCCGGGGCCCGGCGCTGGCGGTGACGCTGTCGCGGCTGGCGGCGGAGCGCGCGAAGCCGGACCTGGAGCGCCGTCCGGAGTACATGGACCGCGAGCAGGCGCGCATCAAGGACCGCCTGGAGCGCGAGCAGAAGAACGTGTTCGTCCCGGCCGAGAAGAAGCTGCTCATCGCCTACGTGAAGCGCGCGCAGGCGCTGGGGGCGGACGAGCGCATCGCCGCCGTGGACAAGCACTTCGGCAAGGTGTTCGTGGAGAAGGACGTCGCGGCGAAGGTGGACTCGCTCTACGCCGTCACCCAGGTGCTGACGCTGGCCGAGCGCATGAAGATGGCGACGGAGACGGTGGCGCAGCTGGAGGCGCGCAAGGACCCGATGCTGGCGTTCGGCCTGGACCTGGCGCGGGAGCTGGAGGCGCTGGATGACGTGGGAGACCGCCGCCAGGGTATGTCGCTGCGGCTGCGTCCGGACTGGCGCAAGGCGGTGCTGGCGCATGCGGGCAAGCCGGTGGCGCCGGATGCGAACGGGACGCTGCGGGTGACGTTCGCCAAGGTGCAGGGCTACTCGCCGCGCGACGGGGCCGTGTACACGCCGCAGACGACGCTCTCGGGCATGCTGGAGAAGCACACGGGCGAGGAGCCCTTCGACGTGCCCGAGCGCGTGTCGAAGGTCGCCGAGTCCAAGCGGTATGGCGCGTGGGCGGACAAGAAGCTGAAGGACGTGCCGGTGAACTTCCTGGCGGACGCGGACACGACGGGCGGCAACTCCGGCAGTCCCACGGTGAACGGCAAGGGGCAGCTGGTGGGCGTCAACTTCGACCGCGTCTGGGAGAATGTGGCCAACGACTTCGGGTACAACCCGGACGTGGCCCGCAACGTCAACGTGGACGTGCGGTATGTCTTGTGGATGTTGGACCAGGTGGAGAACGCGGACACGCTCTTGAGGGAGCTGGGCGTGCGCAAGGGCCCGCCGGTGGCGGGGGAGACGCGCTGATGACAGACCCGGCGGACGCTGCTCCGCCCCTGCCCACCTTCCGGCCGGAAGAGCAGGTGTGCGGCAATTGCAAGCTGTGGAGCCCTCACTCGGTGGAAGAGCGCCGGGGCTGGGTGGGGCCGTGTCGGCTCCAGTCCTCGCGGGGCATGTTCCCGCCGTCCGCCCCCATCTGTGACAAGTACGCGCCCCGAGGCACGGCCGTGGCCCCGGCGGCGCACTCTCCCTCGCGAGAGCGCACCGCGCGCAGCGTGGCCCCGGTGGTGATTCGCCGCCGGGTGGACCCCAACGAAGTCGTGGACCTGGAAGGGCTGAGCATGACGCGTGAAGAGCTGATGGACATCTTCCGGGAGGCGTCTGGCCTGATGGACGCGCCCCCGCTCGCGGGCAAGTGGGAGGGCGGCACGGTGCGCCTGGTTCCGGCCAACCCGGAGCTGCAGGCCAAGGACCTGCCCATCGACAGCCTGTTCCACAAGGTCGTCATGGTGCGCGACAGGCTCCGGGTGCTCGAGCAGAAGCTCAACGCGCACCCGAAGCTGTCCGACGCGGAGAAGGTGGAGATGCAGAGCTACATCACCCGCGTGTACGGCTCGCTCACCAACTTCAACGTCCTCTTCAAGGACAAGGGTGACCAGTTCGTCGGCGCGAAGGGTGATGAGTAGTCAATAGTGTCCATTTGACACGAAGATGGCGCCGGGTGTTGACTGGCGCCATGTCCTCGACTGGAAGACCGGCGGACCACGCGGAGCGGATGTCGCGAGCCCTGTTGTCGTTGGAGGGGCTCTCCGTGGGGGATGGCTTTGGGGAGCGGTTCTTCGCGGCCCGGAGCCTGGTGGCGGAGTGGGTGGAGGCTCGCAGGCCTCCTTCCGCGCCGTGGCCGTACACGGACGACACGGAGATGGCGCTCTCCGTCGTCCAGGTGCTCGACGAGCACGGGCAGGTGGAGCAGGAGCGGCTCGCGCGGCTCTTCGGCACGCGCTACCGCGCCAATCGCTACCGGGGCTATGGCGGCACGGCGCTGGATATCCTGGAGCGCATCCACCTGGGGATGCACTGGCTGCCCGCGTCGTCCCAGGTGTTCGACGGCACGGGGTCCAAGGGCAACGGCGCGGCGATGCGCGTGGCGCCGCTGGGTGCGTACTTCGCGGGAGACTTGCGGCGCGCGGCGGATGAGGCGCGGCTGTCCGCGGAGGTGACGCATTACCATCCAGATGGGCAGGCGGGCGCCATGGCCGTCGCGGTGGCGGCGGCGTGGGCCTGTCAGGACGCGGCGACGCGTGGGCCCGCGCGGAACCTCTTCGACGTGGTGCTGGAGTACACGCCGAACGGGGCCACCCGGCGCGGGCTGGAGAAGGCTCGGGGCTGGTCGTTGGAGACGACACCGACGGCGGCGGCGAAGGAGCTGGGCAGTGGCTTCCGGGTGCTGTCGGAGGACACGGTGCCCTTCGTGGTGTGGTGTGCGGTGCGGCACATGGAGCACTACGAGGACGCGCTGTGGTCCACGGTGTCCGGGCGGGGTGACATGGACACGACGTGCGCCATGGTGGGCGGCATCGTCGTGCTCGTCACGGGCAGGGCGGCGATTCCCGCGTCGTGGCTGGAGGCTCGCGAGATGCTCCAACTGCGAGCGCTGGAGTAGCGCCGTGTGCCTCAGGGGTGTTGGCCGCGCTCTTCCATGAGGCCGAAGGTGCGTTGCCGGGCGCGGTGCAGGGTGCTCTTCACGGTGCCTTCGGGGATGCGCAGCAGGCGGGCGATTTCGGGGTAGCTCAGCCCGCGCACTTCGCGCAGGTGGAGGACCTGACGCTGCTGCTCGTTGATCTCCTGCATGGCGTCGGTGAAGTGGCGTTGCAGCTCCGCGCCCGCGGCCTGGACTTCGGGCGTGAGGGGCTCGGAGGGTTCGAGGCTCAAGCGCTCGCGGCGCTTGCGTGCGCGCAGCCAGTTGATGCTGCTGTTGACCATGACGCGGTGGAGCCACGTGGTCCAGGCAGCGCGTCCGCCGTAGCCTGGAGACTTCCAGGCGAGCCGGGCGAAGACGTCCTGCACCACGTCCTCCGCATCGTCCGCGTCGCCGACGATGCGGCGGGCGATGGCGAGAGCGCGGGCACGGTGCTCGTTGTAGAGCTGAGTGAGAGGCGGGAGGTCGATGGCGGCGGCGTGCATCACGGGTGGGCTCCTGAACACCCCAGCGGGGACCTCCTCTGGAACGAACCGGCCGCGAAAAGGGTCTATCCGCCCGCGACGGTGGGATTTTTTCACCGCGTGTCTTGAGGGTACGGACACCGGCCCGGAGCGGGTTTCCGCTCATACTTCAGGGCATGAAGGTGGGTAGGCTCACGGTGTCCCGTTCCGCGCTTCGGAACGGCCGCGGTGACGCCGCCTGACTCCGATGAGGCCGACATGGCGTACTTCGATGACTTGGCGCCGTGTTCATATTTTCCAGCAGGGCAGGACAGCCTGCTGGCGGTGGGGTGGCTCGAGCAGGGGCACTTATTCACGCAGGGCCTGGTGAATGAGGACGTCTTCGAAGCGCTCGTCCGGCTGTGCGTGAATCCATGGCAGCCCGTGGCGTTCGCGGGTCGACACGCGTGCGCGCTGTGCCGGTTCTCGGGCGGACCGGGGGCGTTGGTGTACCGCGACATGACGGTGTCATTCGGGGGCGCGAACGTCTTCATCCCTGGAACAGAGCGCGTCTTCGTCGCACCGACGTTGGTCGTGCACTACATCGACGCGCACGGGTACGCACCGCCACGCGAGTTCCTGGATGCGGTGATGGGCTGTCCGGAGATGCGCTCCCTGGCGTACCTCAAGGCGCTGAAGGCGCGAGGGCTCACTGCCTTCAGGTGATGTGCCCGTGCTTCCGCGATCCATCAGTTCCCTGTGCGACTCGCCGCTCTCCTCCCGGACCACAAGGCTCTTCTGTCGACGGAAATCCTCGGAAGGATGAAGTCTTCCATTCTACTCGTTGCTGTTGCGGCCACAGGCCTCGCTGGTGGACTTCTGATTCCCCAGAAGGCCGAAGCCATTTGCTGCAATTACCAATGCCTTTGCTGGAGGACCGCCGAAGAGATGTATGTCGAATGTTGGACCGACTTACAGGGGTGCTGTCATACTTTTGGCCTGTGCTTCTCTGGTAACTGCGCGAAGTGCGTGTTTTCCGTTGAGTGATTAGGCGTCGAGCGGTCCTGTCAGTGCTGTCTGTTGCTGCGATTGCCAATGCAGTCGCGGGTTGATGAGCGCCGACAGGGTTGTCGAGTGTTGGACCGGCTGTCAGGGGGGCTGGCCTTCTTGGCTTCATCGGAAATAGGAGGAGACCTCGTGCATTCCTGGGGAAGGTACCTGCAGGTGGTGGGAGTCTTTCTCGTTTCCATCGCGGCTGGCGTGCTTCTGACTCGGCCGGGCGCGCCGGTCTCGACCGCTCACGAAGACGCTCGCCGTGGGACTCAGCGCTCCGAAGCGGTTGCCACGAGGGCCGTGGTGGCTTCCAGGCCCGCTGCGGAAGCGTCCACTGGGAGTCGACCAGAAGGGAACTGCGTCTCCGAACCTTCGGAGACGCCGGTGCGTGCAGGAGTCGTGGCCACTACGGCCTGGGACGAGGTCCCTCTCATTTCCGACCCTCGCGAGCTGGGCTCCTGGGCAATGCGCCGCCTCCAGGAAGGCATTGACGGTCAGGTGCGTGAGCGGGTGCGTGCATGCCTGGCGGGTATGCTCGAGGCGGGCATCCACCACTCCACGGAGCGTACCGTCCTGGTTCTTCACATGGAGTCAGAGGAAAACCTGCTCGTCGTCAGGGAGGCAAAGGTCCAGCGCCACGGTGCCGCAGACGAGGAGACAGCTCGGTGCGTGGCAGAAGCCTTCGAATCGCAGGAGTTCGAGGCGAGAGGCGCTGTGACTCCGGGGCAGCGCTTCCGCCTAGAGTACCCCATCACCTTCTGACCCAGCCCTCGACCATGCGACACCGTTGGTGGTTGCTGTACAGCCTCATCGTCGGGCTCAGCGTGGGGGTCTTGATTGGGAACCGGCTCTCGTCCGAGCCAGAGCCGCCGCCCGCTACTCGCGAGGAAGAGTCATCCCTGGTGGAGATTCCTCCGCCACGAGCTCTGCCCCCAGCGAGGCCTTCTCCTGCCTTGCGTCTCCATGTCCTCGGTCCCACTGGCTCTTGCGAGGTGAGCCTCTATTGCCGGCGTGGCCCGGCCTCTTCCTGGGGCTTGGTTGCGAGGCGGACCACCCTCTCCGACGGTCGCCTCGACATGCCCGAAGCGACCGGTCACTGCCTCGTATTCGTCACAGCAGCCGGCTTCGCCCCGGGCCACCTCGAATTCACCCGCCCGGCCACGGAAGTACTGGCCCTGTCACTTCCGTTGAGGCCCGCGCGGGTCATGAGAGGACGCGCGGTCCGTAAGGGTACGCAGGAGCCCGTCCCCATGGCCTCACTGGAACTGCGGCGGGTGCTCTCGGCCTTTCCGCGCGAGCTTGAGCGAGACCTCCGCCAAGCCGGCTCCAGCGATGCGCTGGGACGCTTCGAGTTTCGCGACCTCGCTGAGGGCAACTACGAACTCGTCGCGCAGGCCCCCTCTTTCCAGCCGGAGACTCGCGTGGTCCTGCTGTCGGGGGATCCACACCCGGAACTCGAGCTCGAGCTCGCTCCGCACGGGTTCCTCGAGGGGAGTGTTGTCGACGCGAAGGGCGTTCGTGTCGCGGGCGCGACGGTCCGGGTCTCAGAGGGGGCCGGGGGGGATGTTACTGACGCCAACGGGGCCTTCTCCCTGGAACTCCCAGCCGGGGCCTACCGGCTGACTGCGGCCCTGGGAAGCCAGATGGGCGTCGCCGATGAGCCGCAAGTCGTGGAGGTGGGGGCGACCACGCGTTGCCCTATCATCCAGCTTGGCCGGCCAGGGCGGATGGAGGCGCGGGTCGTGGAGGCTGAGAGCTGGACTCCCTTGGAAGGAGTGCGTGTCCGAATCCAGCCGGCGGCCAGCCTGTCCGTGACAGACGCGGAGGGCCGCTTCTCGGTCGAGGACCTGCTTCCCGGCGAGTACCGCCTCTCCGCCGCGGCGGATGGGCTCACGGACGAGGCCATTCGGGTTGCCGTCAACGCCGGTCAGACGGCGCGCCCCGTGTTGGCTCTGCGCCGGATGGGGGCGCTGGAGGGCCGGTTGCTCACCGGCGGAGGTGTTGGCGCCACGGGAGTCAGCATCGAGGTGGGATGGCATGGTGCCGATGAGCCAATCGTCATCCAGCCAGACTCTGCCGGGAGATTCTCCACCGGGAGCATTCCGGCAGGGACCATCAAGGTGTCCACCCGCTCAGCCACGGGTGTCATCCGCTCCAGCGACGTGTTCTCCATCGAGCCAGGCAAGGTGACACGTCGGGATATCTTCTTGCGCTCCACGGGAAGAATCTCCGGAACCGTCAAGGGGGCGGATGGAGCGTGGCCAGGGAGTGCCATGGTGGGACTTACGTCCTCTCACGGTGGAAATGGCGTGCTGGCTCAGGTTCCAGTGGATGACCAGGGCGCCTTCTCGCTGGAGGTGACAGAGGGTGCCTACCTCCTCCGCGCATACCCCTCTGGCCAGTACGGCGCGTTCGGCCCCTCCGTCGAGGCCGCAGTGCGGGCCGGGAGTGAGTCCACGGTGGCGCTCATACTCCCTCACCAGGTGAGGGCCCTCGCTGGCGTCGTGGTAGGGCCAGGGGGCGCTCCCGTCGCCGGTGCCGCCATCCTGGTTCGTGGAAGCGCCTTCGAGGCCCGAAGGGTCGCGGACCCGTTTGGCCGGTTCTCCCTTCATGTCCCGGGGGATGGCGAGTTCGAAGTGAGGGCGCTTCGTGGAGGGCGGAGTGCCGTGATTCTGAGCCGGCCCGACACCGGGCTGACTCTTCGTCTCACGGAAGGGGCGAGAGTGAGGGGGACGGTCAGGGGCGACTGGAGGACCGATGAGCCGCTCCAGGTCACCATCAGGTCCGAGCTCTTCGAGGAACTTCTCTCCGAAGGCATGGACGGGATGCAATTCAGGGGAGACCAATTCGACTTGGTCGATGTCCCCGCAGGGCGACTGCGGATTGTCGTGACTACGAGGAGCGGCGCTCAGGGGACGGCGAATGTCGTCGTGGCCCCTGGGCAGACCGCCTTCATCTCCATTGAACTGGCCCGACTCACGGGGCGCGATCCCTGACGCCGCTCCATCTGGAGCGGATCCGCCAACGATTCACCCCGGAACGACCCCGAAGCCGGGGCAGCTCGCCACTACTCCTGCTCGTCCTGCTTCGTCAGGCCCCAATCCTTCAGGCGCTTGAACAGGGTGGACCGGGCCACGCCCAGCTCGCGAGCCACGCGCTCGCGGTTGTTGTTGAACCGACGCAGCGCGGCCTCGACGATCTGCCGCTCCAGCTTCTCCAGCATCTGCTCCAGCGTCATCCCAGGCGGCAGCTCCGGCACCGCGATGCCGGTCTCCTTGTTCATCTCCTGGTCGAACGTCAGGTCCGCCGCGTCGATGACCGGCCCCTTGCGGAACAACAGCGCGCGGTGCACCACGTTGCGCAGCTCGCGGATGTTGCCCGGCCACGTGTGTCCTCGCAGGCGCTCCACCGCCGCCATCGAGAAGCTCACCGTCTGCCCTCGCGGCGCGTACACCTTCACGAAGTGCTCGGCCAGCGCGGGCAAGTCAGTCTTGCGGCTGCGCAAGGGCGGCAGGTGCAGCGGAATCACGCAGAGGCGGTAGTACAAATCCTCGCGGAACTTGCCCTCGCGAGCCGCCGCCAGCAGGTCCAGGTTCGTCGCCGCCACCACCCGCACGTCCACGTGCATGGGCCGGCTCGCCCCCACGCGCTTGATTTCGCCACTCTCCAGAGCGCGCAGCAGCTTCGCCTGCAAGTCCAGCGGCAGCTCGCCAATCTCGTCCAGGAAGAGGGTACCGCCGTCCGCTTCCTCGAAGGCGCCCTTGCGCGCGTTCGCAGCGCCCGTGAAGGAGCCCTTCTCGTGGCCGAACAGCTCGCTCTCGATGAGCTCCTTCGAGATGGCCGCGCAGTTGACGGGCACCAGCGGCTTGTTCGCTCGCTGCGAGCACTGGTGGATGGCCTTCGCCACCAGCTCCTTGCCCGTACCCGACTCGCCCAGAATCGTCACGGCCGCCGTGGAAGGCGCCACGCGCTCGATGAGGTCCGCGAGCCCCTTCACCGCCGCGTCGTTGCCGATGATGCCGTGGAACGAGGCCACCTCCTTCTTGGAGCCCGTCGCCGCCACCTCCAGCACCAGCTCCGTCTCACCGACCCGCAGCGTGGTGGGCAGCGTGACTTCCGCCTCGAACAACCGCACCGGCCCCAGCCACGTGCCGTTGGTGGAGCGCAGGTCCACGACGTGGAACGTGCCCTCCCGCCGCGTCACCTTCAGGTGCTTGCTGGAGGCGAACCGGTCCTGGAGGACCAAATCACAGCCCGTGTCCTTGCCCGCCGTGAAGCTGTCTCCGGTGAGCCGGTGCACCGACTCGTTCAGGCCCTGCTTCACGCGCACCTGCGCGGGCTGCCAGCGCGGCGCCTGCGCGTCCTTCTGAATCGAGGTGGTGTGGCCCACCTCGGTGGCGACATCCGCGCCTTCACCGCCGCCGCTCAACCGGAACACCGCGCGCCACTGGCCGAGCACCAGGTCCGCGCCGTCGGGCAGCTCCGCCTCGGTGACGGACGTGCCGCCCACCACGGTGCCATTGCCGGAGAGGTCCTGCACCCGGCACCGCGTCCCGTCCCACAGCAGGGCCACCTGCTGGCGGCTCACCTCCGGGTCCGGAATGGCGACGTCACACTGCTCGCCGCGCCCGAGCACCAACCGTGCCCGGTCCACGCCCACCCTCAACACCTCCTCGCCACGACGGAAAAACACCAGCTCCGGCATCCCGCGACCCTCCTGTGCGCCCGCGCTTTACACGTCCCGACGCACTGACATCAACCCCACGCGTCGGGTCGGGCGCTTCACCGGGGCGGCAGCCTACCGACGGGGCAGGAAGGTGGGCCGGTTGAGGAAGCCGCCGAGCCTGGCCGCCCGGAAGCTCGGGTCCTTCTTGTCCGGGGGGAAGATGGTGATGCCCGCCGCCAGCAGGCCCAGCCGCTTCTGCGCCTCCGGGTCCAACCGGAGATTCACGTCCATGGCGGGCTCGCTGTACTCCAGCCGCTTGCCCAGCTTCAGCGTGCCGGTGGCCAGCGCCTCCACGTCCTCGCCCTTCAGCCGCAGCTCCTGCACCGTGCCCAGGCCCTTCTCGAAGTTGATGCGGCCCACCAGCGCGCCGAGCGCCACCTGCGGCAGCTCCATGGGCATCGAGTTGCCCCCGCCCATGGGAATGGACGCCTTGCCACCCTTGATGATGAGCCCCTGCGAGTCGAGCGTCAGCTCGCCGTTCGCCTGGGACAGGTCCGGCTCCGGGCTCTTGCCCTTGGGCAGCGTCAGCGACAGCACGCCGTTCAGCTCACCGTCCAGGTCCATCCCGAGGAAGGCGGGCAGGTTGCCACCGCTGGCCTTGAGCCCGTCCATCTCCGCGCGGACCTTCATGTCACCCAGCCAGCCCATGGAGCCCACCACCGTGCCACCCAGCGCGTTGGCTCGAATGGCCAGGCCCGGCGGGAAGAGGGTGGGGCGCACCGCCACGCTGTCGATGAGCACCGCCTCGCCCAGCTCCGCGGCGCCCGGCAGCGTGCCCTCGCCGCTCACGAGCATCGCCAGCGTCTCCGCGCTCAGCGGCTGGGGCGGCTTGCTCACCTGCACCTTGGTGGCAGTGACACCCGACAGCCCCGGCCGCAGCGAGCCGATGCGCACCGCGAGCCCCGCCTGCGCCGCTTCGGAGACGAGGCGCGTGCGCACCGTGTCGTACGGGAAGGTGAGGAGCAGGCAGAGGATGAAGGCCAGGAGCGCGAACGCGCCGTAGCCCAGGATGACCTTCCAGCGGGCGAGCTTGGTGTCAGAGGACATGGGTTATTGCTTCATCCGGTAGGTGGCCACGGTGGTCCACGCCGTCAGCGTGTCGTTGGGCCTCGGTTCGATGCGCAGGTACTTCACCTTCACCACGCCCGGCCCGCTCTCCACCGTGCGCATGAAGTCCGTCAGCTTGCGCAGGTCCACGTCGGAGAACGTCAGCTCCACCGAACTCTCCATGATCTTCCCGTCGCCCACGCCCACGTCGCCCTTGGGCGTCATGTTGGGCACCTGGAGCCCGGCCGCCGTGGCCTTGTCCTCGATGTACGAGATGAGCTGTACGTTGCTGGACGTCAGCTGCGTCTCCACCGCCTGCCGCGACGCCTGCGCCTCGCGATAGCTGGCCGCCAGCGCCTGCACCTCCTGCAGCTTCGTCAGCTTGTCCTGCGTGCGCTTGCGATAACCGGACGCGCTGTTGGCGAACGTCATCAGCACCGCGAACACGAGGAACACCGCCACCGCCGCGCCGGCGATGGACACCATCCGCCGCTCACGGTCACTCAGCCGCTCGAACCACGTCTGCACCGGCGCGAGCGCTTCCTGAAGCTTGTTGGCCATGACTAGCTCTCCCCGCCTTCCACACCCGGGCACTGCACCTGGACGTCCAGGCGGAACGTCACCTTCTGTCCGTCGCGGGTGCGCTCCACCTTGCCCTGCTTCACTTCCTTGAAGCACGCGTGGTTCTTGAGCGCGTTGGACAGCGTGTCCACCTGCTTGGAGGAGTCCGTCTCCCCCTGGAGGATGACGCGGTCCGTGTCTATCTGGATGCGGTCGAACTTCACCGGCAGGTCCGCGGGCACCTTCTGCGTCACCTCCGCCAGCAGGTTCACCGCGGACATCCGGGGCAGCGCCGCCGCCGGGCTCTCCACGCCCTTGAGCAGGTTCAGCGCGCGGTTGTAGTCCTTCTCGCACTTGCCGAGGATGCGCTGGGTCGTCTCGCACAGCGCCGCGTCCACCTGCGCCTCGCGCCGCGACAGCACCGAGTTGCGCACCACGCCGAAGGCGATGAGCAGCAGGAGCAGCGTGGCCGCGAAGGACGCCAGCAGGCCCAGCTTGTCCTTCACGTAGTCGAAGTCACCCTTGAAGGCGAGCTCGCCCCGTCGGTAGTTGAAGCGCGGCGCGCGAGCACCGGAGGCGTTGCCACGCAGTGCCAGCGCGTAGGCCTGAGCGGCGGACGGCTGCTCCGCGGGAGTGATGGCCTCCGACGTGTCGGCGGGAAGCGCGAGCACGCGCACCGGCAGGTTCAAGTCCCGGGAGAGCTGCTCCGCCAGGCCCGGCATCCGCGCCGAGCCGCCGCACAGCACGATGGCGCCCACCTGCTGACGGCTGCGCGCCGTGTATGACTTCAAGGTGGGGCGCAGCTCGCGCAGCACCGGCTGGAGCCCGCGCACGAAGGCCGCCGCCGCGCGCTCCGCGTCCGGACCCTGCGCCGCGCTGGCCATGGCGCCGTGCTGCTCCTTCCAGTGATGCGCCTCGGCGAGCGACGTCTGGAACTCCGTCGCCAGCGCCTTGCTCAAGTCCTTGCCGCCGCCCGCGAAGGTGCGCGCGAACTGCACGCCCGTGCCCGGCCGGCCGATGGCCACCGAGGTGCGCTCGTGGCCCAGGTCCACCACCGCCACCACGCCGCCCTCGCCGGTGCCCTCGAAGAGGCCGGCGGCCTGCTGGAGCATGTTCTGGTAGGCCAGCGCGGGGTGCGTGACGATGCGCGGGTCCACCTTCAGCTCGCCCAAGAGCTCCAGCAGGCTCTTCAACTCCTGCTGTCGCACCACGCCGACGATGAGGTCGCTGGCCTTCTCCTTCCCCTCCGTCTCCTTCTGTCCGACGATCTGGTAGTCGTAGACGACGTCGGAGATGTCGAACGGGAGCAGGCTGCCAATCTCGAAGGGGAGCGTCGCTTCAATGCGCTTCCCGTCGGAGAACGGCAGGCCCAGCGTGTGGGTGATGAGCGCGGGGCCGGGCAGGGCGACCACGACCTGGTCGGGGTGACCGGGTGGCAGCTTGCCAATCAGCTCCTGCACCGCGGCGCGCAGCGTGTCGGCGCGCTCGCCCTCCTGGGCGCGGCGCACCTCCACGTAGCTGCGGGTGGCGTGTCCTTTCGTCCGCGCCTCCAGCACCACGGCCTTCACGGAGTGGCTGCCCAGGTCGAGGCCAAGAATGCGGGCCATGCTATTCCTCTCTCCAATACAGGAGCCTGCCCAGCGTGTCGTCCAGCCGGACCACGGCGGTCAGCGTCTTCTGCACGCTGCCCGCCTCTCCCACGGATTTGATGGTGAACGTCTGACTCTTGTCGCCGATGAGGCGATTGCCCGCCACGTTGGACTTCACGGCGGGATTGACGACGATGCCCGCGCTCTCCACCACGGCGACGAAGTCCTGCACGCCCATGCCGAAGAAGCTGAACATGCGCGCGCTGCGGATGCGGGTGATGAGCTCGTTGAGGAACACCGGGTCCTTCAATCGCGGGTCCGGCCTCGCCGGGTCCGCCACGGACATGATGGCCAGCCCCATCATCACCGGGTCATCCGTGTTGATGTTGGGCCGGGAGTTGATGTCCGGGTACACCGTGAGCCTGTCACGGAAGGCCGACATGAACTGGTCATTCACTCCGTGCACCCGGTACAGCTCGTCGATGCTGTCGAAGCGAGCGTTCTTCGGCTCGTAGGTCGGCTCGTAGCGGCTGTAGGGCGAGCCCTCGTCGGAGAAGCCGGAGGGCATGGGGTTGACGGGGTCCGTCGGGTTGATGGCGGAGCCCGTCTCGTCGTCATCCGCCCAGTCCTTGATGGCCAGCATCACGTCCTGCGGATTGCTGCGCACCTTGTTCGCGTCGTCGCGCTCCCACAGGAACTCGAAGCGCTTGTCGCCGAGCATGTCCATCATCCGCAGCGCAGTGGGAAGCGCGTCACCCGCGCCCGCGGTCAGCCGGTGCACGTTGAGCTTCTCCTCCTCGTCGGAGATGGTGGACAGGAAGCAGCCCTCGAAGCCGCCGAACGAGCGGCGTGTCATCTGCTGCGACATCTCCCGCGACGCCGGGTCCTCGCCGTCCTTCATGTCGAACTTCGGGTCGTCCTCGTCTACCGCCTCCATGGGCGGGGCATCGTTCTCGGGCTCCAGGCCCTCGCTCTTCACCATGCCCTTGAGCATGTGGCAGTCCACGCGCGCCATCCTCCAGAGCTGGAGGTTGAGCGACGCCGGCTGCGGGGTGTTGCCTTGAGCGCCCTGGTTGCCCAGGAGGTTGCCCAGGAGGGCCGCGGGGTTGGGGATGGGCGTCTGGTCGACCTGCTTCTGGAAGCGGAGCAGGAGCCGCGACAGCGCCACACCCGAGCGCGCCATGTAGTACGCGCGCACCTCGTCCCGCTGGTTGGCCGCGAGCTGGAGGTCGACCCGGCTGTTGTAGGCGAACTCGGTGGCGATGACCGTCAGGAGCGCGATGGACACCACCGCGATGATGAGCGCCACGCCGCGCGAGCGAGGCCCCCCACCGGAGGCCTTGGAACCGGGACGGCGCCGACGGGGCGCCTGCTGGAAGAAGGGCAGGGGCATCAGTACCTCGGCAGCTCGGTGTTCAACATGATGCGCGTCTGGGTGGAGTAGCGCGCTTCCTTGCCTGTCTCGTCCACGGCGGTGATCGTCATCCGCACGCGCGTGGGCAGGATGGCCTTCTGCTCCGTGCGCCGGGTGTCCCACTCGTCATCCCACTCTTTCTTCTCGGAGTTCCAGTACTCGAACTCCAGCTTCTTGGCGCCCTCGAACAGCACGTCCGTCGTACCGCCCCGGTCCATGCGGTCATCTACGTTGGGATTCGAGCGGCGCTTGATGTCCATGCGACCCTTGGCGGCCCGGTCGTCGGAGGGCTCCATGAAGTACTCCACCACCGCCTGGTCGGACTCCTTCACGTCCGTGTACAGCCGCTGATGGGCGAACGTGGTGAACAGGAGCCGGTCGCTCTCGCCCACGAAGTTGGTGGGGCGGTCCTGCTGGTCCCGGAAGCGCTTCAGGTCGAACCTGTCGCTCACGTACGCGGAGCCGATCTCCCGCGCCATCCGGTTCATGGACACCCGGACCTGCCGGTAGCGGTCCGCGTCCGTCTCCACCGACTCCTTCGCCGTCAGGCCCGTCTGGAAGGCCATGGCCACCACCGTGCCCATCAGGGCGGTGATGGCCACCGCCACCATGACCTCCATCAGCGTGAAGCCGCGCGCGCGCCGGGCCGTCATCGGTTGTTCCTCATGCCGGGGAAGTTCGGCATCGACGGGGGCTTGCCTCCGAAAATCCCGCCGCCCTGGCCACCGCCCGGAACGATGCCGCCATTGCCGCCGCGCTGCTGCCCGCCACCGTTGAGGCGCTGCAGGACCTCCGAGCGGCGCTGCAGCGGCACGCGCGTCTCCGGGTGCAGCATGGTGCCGTTGGGGCCGGGGATGGGGTTCTGGACAATCATGCCCGGGTTGTTGGGGTCCACCCACTGGTTGTCGGCACCTTGAGTCTGTCCCTGGGTGGCCATGAAGCCGCCGTTGCGGTCCGAGCCCGGCCCGAGCGACACCACGTGCGTCACCAGGTCGATGTTCTCCAACTGGGTGCCCTCCTGCCAGTACACGGTGAGGTGCACCTCGCGCACCGTCTGGGTGAGCTGCTGCACCATCTGCGTGAACATGGGCTGCGCCATGCCCATGGCCGCGCCGCCCAGGCCACCGCCCGCGGGCTGCGGTCCACTGGAGGCGCCGTCCTTGCCGCCTCCGGCCCCGCCGCCACCGAACAGGCTGGCGATGCCGCTCATCGGGTCGTCCGAGTCCCCGCCACCGATGGGCAGGTTGAAGAGCGCGCCGATGAGCTGGTCCGGCGACACGCCGTCCAGCTTCGGAGCGATGATGCGCGCCTTCCACTTGAACTGGGACCAGCCCTCGTCGGAGAAGTCGCCGGACTCCTCGTCGTCGTCGGGCGAGAAGCCGTCGTCGTAGAGCTTCTGCTCCACGTCCGTCATCTTCGCGCGCGCCAGGAGCGAGGCCACCGTGAGGCGCTTGGTGTAGACGTGGTTGGACACCGCGCCCGCGTTCAAATCGAAGATGGCCATCAGCGCGAGCCCGAGGATGGCGAGCGCCACGACGACCTCCAGCAGCGTGAAGCCTTGAGCGCGTTTCATCGCGGCACCTCCAGGATATCGTTCGCGATGTTCACCTTCCCGGTGAGCGGGGACACGTCCAGCGTCCAGGCGTTGTCGCCCTGGCTCACGTAGACGTACGCCTTCTCCGTGTAGCCCTGCGGGAAGAAGTAGAGATATGCCACGCCGTTGTCGACCGCCTCCTTCTGCTGGCGCGTCCACACGGACACGCGCACGTCCGCCGGCAAATCACGGGCCGGCACTTCCTCGGAGGTGAAGGACGAGAACTTCGCAGCGTTCTGCACGCGCTCCTTCTCTCCGTCCATCAGCTCCTGCGCGCTGAGCGTCTCTCCACCCGAGGCCAGGTAGCTGCGGCGCTCCTCGTTGCCCTGGCTGCTTCCACGGTTGGAGCGCCTGGCCTGCTCGCGCTCGCGGTTCTCGTCGCGCAGGGCGGTGTCGCGGTCTCTCGCCGTCGTCACCGCGCTCTCCGCGCACTCGGCATGGTAGCGCGTGGCCTTCTCCTCCTTGGGGTCCGGAATCTCGAACACCAGCCGGCACGTCTTGCCGCGCAGCGCCGCCGAGTCGTAGAGCGAGCGGATGGTGCCCGCCAGCTCCCCCGCCGCGCCCTTGGCCTTGGCGCCCGTGAGCGAGCCGATGCCCATCACCGCCGCGGAGAACAACATCGCGACGATGATGATGGCGATGGAGATCTCGATGAGCGTCAGGCCGCGCTGGGCTCGGTGGAACGCGCGCTGCCCTGCCACCGTCTTCACCTGCGTCATGGCTGCCCCCAGTCCGCCAGCACGCCCCCGCTGCTCAGGTCCGCGTCAGTCCCTTCGCCGCCCTTCTTGCCGTCCGCCCCGTAGGACAGGACAGCGCCGCTCTTGCCGTCCATCCAGTAGACGTACGGGTGACCCCAGGGGTCTAACGGCACGGCGTCGATGAGCTTCGCCTCGATGAGCGGCGTGAAGCCCTCTTCCTTGGACGGGAAGTAGCCCATCAGCCGGTGGTGCGCCTTGAACAGGCCCTCCAGCTTGCGAATCTCTCCGCGCGCCCTGCGCTGCTCCGGCACGAGCGAGCGGTCGTCCGTCACGTACACGAGGACGAACGCCAGCAGGGTGGCCACGACGAAGATGGCCGCCAGCAGCAGCCGCCCCTTCGTCTGGGAGCGCAGGGCCCCCGCGGGCGAGGGCATCTGGGATGGAAGTGAGGTTTGCACGTTCATGCCCGAAGCCCCTTTCAACACGCGGGGTGCGCTAATTCTTCACTTGTTGTTGGCGGTGGCGCCGTCCGCGGAGGAGATGTCCGCGTCGTTGCCCTCTCCGCCGGCGGTGCCGTCCGCGCCGTAGGAGATGATGACGGGCTTGCCGCCCTCGTTCAGGTACACGTAGTCGTTGTTCCACGGGTCCTTGGGCATCTGCTCCAGCGACTGGGTCTCCACCAGCGCGTTGAGGCCCGAGGACGTGTCCGGGTACTTGCCCTTCTTCGTGTAGTAGAGCTTCAGCGCGCCCTGGATGCTCTTGATGTCCAGCGAGGCCCTGTCCCTGCGGGCCGCCTCGAGCTGCGGAATCACCGCCACGCCGACGGCGGCGGCGATGAGGCCGAGGATGGTGATGACCACCATGATTTCGATGAGGGTCATGCCGCGGCGGTTGCGGTTGCGGCGGCGCTGCTGCGAGTGGGTGTTCTGGCTCATGTCTGCTCTCACCTCGGGGTGACTTTCTGGCAAGCCACCGCATCGTGTTCAGGACTTCCTGTCAGGGTGCCCGGGGGCCGTCCACCACCCCTGCGGGCGGCACGGAGGCCCGGGGCCCGTACAGTCGGGCCCCCACCGTCACCAGCGCCGCCGCGAGGGCAATCATCGCCGCGAGCGTCGCGCGCTGTATCCAACGGTCGAGCGTGTCATTCGTCATGGCCCTGGCACCTCACCGGATGGCCGAGTTCACCTGGAGAATCGGCAACAGGATGGACAGGGCTACGAATGCAATCACCGCGCCCATCACCACGATGAGCAGCGGCTCGAGGAGCGAGGTGAGCGCGCCGATGCGCACATTCACCTGCGTCTCGTAGTTGTCCGCGACGTTGGTGAGCATGTCCTCCAACTGCCCGGAGCGCTCTCCAATCGCGACCATGTGGTACACGAGCGGCGGAAACTCACCCGAGCGCTTGAGCGGGGTGGCGATGCTCTCGCCCTCGCGGATGGAGTCGCGGGCCTTCTCCACGACCTCGGCCAGCACGGTGTTCGTCATGATGGCCTTGACGATGTCCATGGCCGCCAGCAGCGGGACGCCGCTCTTGAGCAGCGTGGACAGCGTGCGGGCGAAGCGGGAGATGGACAACAGGCGCACCAGGCTGCCGACGATGGGCGCCTTCAGCACGAAGCGATCCCACTTCGGCTTGCCCTTGGGGCTCTTCGTCCAGCGCATGAAGAGCCACACGCCCAGCGCCATCATCGGCACGGCGACGAACCACCAGTTCTGGAAGAAGTTGCTCGTGGCGATGAGGATGCGCGTGCTCAGGGGCAGCGTGGCCTTCATCGTCTCGAAGATCTTGGTGACCTTCGGCACGACGAAGACCATCAGCGCCACGAGGATGCCGCCGCCCACCACCATCATGATGGCGGGGTAGAGCATGGTGCTGAGGATCTTCTGCTGCAGCCGGGCCTGGTTCTCCGTGAAGTCGGCCAGGCGCGTGAGCACCGCGTCCAGCGCGCCGGACGCCTCTCCCGCGCGCACCATGTTCACGTAGATGTTGGGAAAGATTTTCGGGTGCTGACCCAGCGCGTCCGCGAGCGTCGAACCCTCGTTGACGCGCTGTTTGATGTCGGAGAGGGCGCGCTTGAAGCGCTCCTTCTCCACCTGGTCGACCAGGGCGGTGAGCGACTCCACCAGCGTGACGCCGGCGCCCAGCAGCGTGGAGAGCTGCCGGGTGAAGATGGCGACGTCGTCGGTGTTGACGCGGCCCCGACCCAGCTTGCGCAGGTCGATGTCGCGCGCCACCTGCGACGCGTTGGCGCCCTTGGACACCGCGCCCCGGCTTCCTTCCGCCTGGGCCAGCACGTCCGTGAGGAACACGCCGTCCGCGCGCAGCTTGGAGCGCAGCGTCTTGGGCGAGTCGGCTTCCAGCAGACCCTTGATCTGCTTGCCCGCGGAGTTGAGACCTCTGTACTCGAAGACCGGCATGGCTCGATGACCCCGGCTCCCCCCAGGGAGGAGCTGTCGGTTACATGTCCTCCTGGGTGATGCTCAGCACTTCGGCGATGGTCGTCTCGCCCAGGGCAATCTTCCTCGCACCGTCCTCCAGCAGGGTGATCATCCCCTTGCTGGTGGCGGACTTCTTGATGGTGGAGGCGTCCACGTTCTTCAGCACCAGCTGGCGCACGTCGTCGTCCACGGGCAGGAACTCGTAGATGCCCGTGCGGCCTCGGTAGCCGTTGCGATTGCACGTGGGGCAACCCACCGCCTTGTAGATGCGGTCCGTCCCGTAGCGCGCCTTGAACGAAGCCAGCGAGTGCCCCAGCTCCTTCAGCTCCACGTCCGTGGGCGTGTAGGCCACGCGGCAGTCGGGGCACACCCGGCGCACCAGTCGCTGGGCGAGGATGCCGGTGAGCGACGAGGCCACCAGGAAGGGCTCCACGCCCATGTCCACCAGACGGGTGACGGCGCCCGCCGCGTCGTTGGTGTGGACCGTGGAGAGCACCAGGTGGCCCGTGAGGGACGCCTGGATGGCGATCTCCGCCGTGTCCTTGTCGCGAATCTCGCCGACCATGATGACGTCCGGGTCCTGGCGGAGGAACGAGCGCAGGCCCTGGGAGAAGGTGAGGCCGATCTTCGGGTTGATGGCCATCTGGCCAATACCCTTGAGCTGGTACTCGACCGGGTCCTCGACGGTGAGGATGTTCAGGTCGGAGGTATTGATCTTCGACAGGGCGCCGTAGAGCGTCGTCGTCTTGCCGGAGCCCGTGGGGCCGGTGACGAGGACGATGCCGTGCGAGCGCTTGATGACCGCCTCCATCGCGTGGAGCGTCACCTGGCTCATGCCAATCTCGGCCAGGTCCAGCAGCGTCGCCGTCTTGTCCAACAGACGCATGACGATGCGCTCCCCGTTGGTGGTGGGGATGGTGGACAGACGGATGTCGATGTCGCGGCCGGCCAGCTTGATGCGGATGCGGCCGTCCTGCGGCAGGCGCTTCTCCGCGATGTTGAGCTGCCCCATCACCTTCACGCGGCTGACGATGGCGTTCTGGTAGCGCTTGGGCGGCTTGATGACTTCCTGGAGCACACCGTCCACGCGGAAGCGCACCAGCAGCTCGCGCTCCATGGGCTCGATGTGGATATCGCTCGCGCGCTCCTTGGCGGCGCGGAAGAGCACGGAGTTCACCAGCCGGATGACCGGCGCCTCGTCGTCCGTGTCCAACAGGTCCTGCGGCTCGTCCAGCTCGTGCGCGAGCGCGTCCAGGTCCTGCGTCTCCATCTCGTCGACCAGCTGCTCGGCCTCGTTGATGGAGCGGTCATAGACGCTGTTGATGGCGTCGGTGATGGTGGAGGCCAGCGCGAGCCGGGGGCTGATGCTCTGCCCCAACAGCAGCCGCGCGTGGTCCATGGTGGACGTGTCCAGCGGGTCCGCCACCGCCAGCACCACCGTGTCACCCTCCACGGACAGCGGGAGGATGTGCGACTGCTTGGCGAAGTTGATGGGGATGCGCTTGACGAGCTCCGCGTCCACCTCCTCCGTGAAGATGCGCGCCAGGTAGGGCAGGTCCAACTGGTGCCCCAGGGCCTTGACGACATCCTCCTCGGAGACCGCCTTGAGGCCCACCAGCACCTCACCGATGCGCCCGCCCTTCTCCTCCTGGGTGGCGAGCGCCTCGCGGAGCTTCTCCTCGGTGAGCGAGGGGACGAGCGCGCGGAGGATCTCCCCCAGGGGCCTTCCACAGAGGAAGGCCTGCCCGTGGGAGACGACCTGGGTGGAGTCGTTCCGAGCGGCGGTCGCGCCAGATGCGATGGTGGCGAGAGTGGGGTCGGCGGTCACGTTCATGGGCTCTTAGTTCCCCGATTCAGGCTGGATGCGCAGACGCTCTGGCGACGCGTCTCCGGAGGACTCCGGAGACGGCGCTTCGGGCGTCGGGGCCGCGGGGGGTGACTCTTCGGAACCCCTGGGGGGCGGTGCTGCTTCCCGCACCTCGGGTTCACGCGACTGGGTAGGCGTGGGCCGCGCGGGCTGCGTGGTGTTCTGGCGAGCAGGCGCCGGATTCTGGCCCGCGCCGGGCCCGATGATGCGCTCCCCATTCAGGCCGGGGCCGCCGTTCTCCGCGCGGTTGCGCTCCCGGATGACGGCCTGGTTCATGCGCGACAGCGGACCGGGCTTGCGGCTGAAGTCCACCGCCACGTCGTAGCCCGGCACCTGGCCGTAGAACTGCTCCACGAACTGCTGACGCTCCTTCATCTTGCGCTCGAAGATGATGCGGAAGTCCTCCGGGCCCCGGATGATGTAGGGCGTCAGGAACAGGAGCAGGTTCGTCTTCGTCTTCTTGCGCGAAGTCTCGCGGAAGAAGTTGCCGATGATGGGGATGTCTCCCAGCACCGGGACCTTGGTGACGGACTCAATCGTGCGGTCCTGCATGATGCCGCCCAGCACCACCGTCTCCTGGTCCTTGGCGATGACCGTCGTCTTCGCGCTGCGCTTGCTCGTCGTCGGACCGAGCACCGGGTCATTGGAGGCGATCTCCTCCGTCTGCTCGGTGATGACCATGCGGATGTAGTCGCTGTCGTTGATCTGCGGCTTGACGGTCAGCTTCAGCTCGACGTTCTGGCGCTGGATGGGCGCGTAGAGCGAGCCCAGTCCGCCCAGGCCGGCGAGCAGCGACGGGTTGAGGCCACCCGCCGCACCGCCAGCGGCCCCGCCCACCTGGGAGCCCAGCGAGGAGGGCGAGAAGCCGGACTGGAAGGGCACGTTCTGGCCCACCGTGATTTCCGCCTCCTCGTTGTCGCTGGTGAGGATGTGCGGGGTGGAGAGCACGTTGACGTCGGAGCTCTGCTGCATCGCGTGCAGCACCACGCCGAAGGCGGGGATGTCCAGGCCGAGCTTCTCCAGCGCCGGAATCACCGGGCCCTGCAGACCCGCGAGGAAGCCGCCGAAGGACGCCAGGTTCGCCAGGCTCAGCGAGGGCGGAAGTCCCTGGCCGCCGTTGTTGGTGCCAATCAGGCCGGGCGCCGCGCCCCTGTCGGTCTGGAGCGCGAAGCCGCTGTGCAGGTTGACGCCGAACTCGGCGTTGCGGTCCAGGTTCACCTCCATGATGACGGCCTCGACGAACACCTGGCGGCGCGGCGTGTCGAGCTGCTGGATGACCTGGACGATGTTCTTGTAGTCCGTCTGGCTGGCGACGATGACCAGTGAGTTGGTGCCCTTGTCCGCCGAAATCTTCACCTCGCCGCTGAACAGCTCCGCCGCCTGGGTGGTGCCGGTGGGACGGGGGACGCCCTGGGGCATGTTCGGCATCGGCGAGCGCGGCCGGTTCGCGGTGCCCTGGGCCAGCGACTGGAGCGTGCTGGCCAGCTCCTCCGCGTTGGCGTTCTCCAGGTAGTAGACGTTGATGCGGCCGCCCGTGCCGGAGGGGATGTCGATCTGCGTGACGATGTCCTGGATGCGCTCGAACGCGGCGGGGCTGGCCACGATGATGAGCTTGTTGGTGCGCTCGTCCGGGATGATCTGCGACAGCGTCACCGGGCCCGCGGAGGCCTCCTGGCCGCCCGAGGCGGGCTGCGCGATGACCTCACCGCCCGGCTGGCCCGGCGTGCTGCCCGGGGTGAACGTCCCGGGGCGCTGGCCGGGGCGGGCGCCCTTGGCCTCGAAGAGGCGCTGCACCGTGGTGGCCACGTCCTGCGCGGACGCGTACTGCACCTGGATGACCCGCAGCTCGTCGCTGGCCGCGCGCGTGTCCAACTGGTTGATGAGGCGCTCCAGTCGGTGGATGTTGGAGCCCACGTCGTTGACGATGATGGTGTCCGGCGGATACGGGATGGTGTCGCCGTCCTTGGACACCAGTTGCTGCAGCACCCCGCGCAGCGGCTCCACCTCCACGTTGCGGATGCGGAACAGCTTGGTGATCATCTGCTCGTTGGTGGTGTACGGCTGCTCGTCGTCGACGATGGTGGGGATGGGGTTCTGCTTCGCCGAGCGCTTGTCGACGATCTTCATGAAGCGGCCGTACTGGTACGCGGCGAGCCCGTTGGCGTCGAGCGATGCCAGGAAGGCGGAGTAGAACGCGTCCGCGTCCACTTCGACGCGGCCGTTCTCCGGGCCGATGATGGAGATCTTTCCGCGCACGTTCTCCGGAAGGATGAAGGTGCGGCAGGTGGCGTCGGCGACCGTCTGGACGAGCTTTTCGATCTCCACCTTGTCGAAGTAGATGCCGTAGCGCGCGTTGCGCCGGGCCTCCTCGCACGTGGGCGTGCGCCGTGAACCCGGGTTGGACTCGTCGGCGCCCGTGGGCGACGACTGGGGAGTGATGGTCCGCTCACCCGGCGCCGCGGGTGCGGCGGGCGCGGAGGAGCCG
>NZ_JABXEM010000132.1:0-29763 GCF_013372595.1 Myxococcus sp. AM011 | reverse complement strand
GACAGGGCGCATGGGGTGCGGTGGCGGGCGCGGGCGTGGACGCGGTGTCACCGACGCTGGACATGCGAGGGCGGCTGGAGGTGCGGCGGCAGCACGGAGGCTTCCGGCAAGGCTACTTCGGCCCGGACTACGAGTTGGCACGCTTCCAGGCAGCAGGCGCCGCTGGGCTGCCGTTGGCGCAGGCCCCCTTTCCAGACGGGTACTCGGCCTACGGCGAACTGCTGCTGGGGTGGGACGCGGTGGGCCTCGGAGAAGTGGTGCAGCGGCACCTGCTCCTCCAACTGGGTGTGGAGGCCTTCAGCTGGGGCCGTGTGGATGCGGACGGGCGCCTCGGACTGCAGCTCTTCAACCGAAGCCTGGAGGTGTCCCTGCACGGCGTGGCCGTGGGCGGTGGCCAGCCAGGGACGCGCTACCTGGCCTCGGGACAGGTTCGCTGGCGTTTCTTCGGTGGAGGGCTGTACGCGCTGGGGCAGGGCGGCACGTTGCTGTACCCGACTCAGGAAGGGACGCTGCGCCCGGGCGGCTTCGTCTCGTTGGGCATGGGGGTGGACAATGCTCGCTGAGACTTGGCTGCGCCGTGGGGCCGGCCTGCTGCTGGCCACCGTCCTCCTCACCACCGGCTGTGCCTCGCTGTCCCGGACTGGGGGGCATGGCGCCGCCCTCTCGTACAACACGGGCGTGTCTCCTGCGCGGGTGGTGAGAGACACCGCCATTGCCACCCTCCCTGAGGGCAGCGCGCCAGAGGGCTCCCCTGGTCGCGAGGAGGAGGAGGATTCGCCGTTGTACCGCCGCCCGCCTACCTCGTCACCGGGCGCGGCCTGGGGGGAGACGCTGCCCCTCCGCGTCGTCGGCGCGATGTCGGTTGCCTGCGGGGAGGTGCCCTCGGGCTGGCCGCACCTGGACTCGGACGAGGATGTGATGGGGCCCTTCCTCGGGTGCACCACGCCAGCGGCCTTCCTGGCCTTGCAGCGCAGGGCGGACATGCCCCGGCTGGTAGAGGCACTGTCGGACTGGAACGCCGTCCGGCTGGGCGCCCTGGGCCCCCTGGAGGCCGAAGCCGCCCGCGTCCTCCTCAAGAAGCGCGCGGCCTTCCTCGCCACCGCCGTCGAGAAGCACGGCCTGGCCAAGGCGGAAGTCCTCGTCCTCTTCGTCCTGCACACCACCCACGACGACGAGGTGCGGCAGCTGCTGCGCCTGTTGGCCGAGGACAAGCTGCTGAAGCGCGCCCTGGGGGCCATGGAGGTGGTGCGCGAGGAGCTGAAGCAGCGGGGCATGGCCCTCACCGACTTCCCGGAGCGGGACTTCCGCTCTGGAGACATCGCGCGCGGGCTGGGACGGGCCGCGGATGACGTCGCGGCCTCCATTCCCCTCGTCGCCGGAAGCCGGAGCGTAGATGCGTCCGCGCTGCCCCCGCAGCTCCCACCGCCCTACCGGGCCGCATACGAGGAGGTGGAGAAGGCGCAGTACCTGGGGGCCTTCGCGCCGGGCAACGTGGCCCTGGCGTCCTTCGACCACCTCACCTTCGGCGTGCCCCTGGGTTTCTACCACCTGGCTGCGGGAACGGCGCAGGGTGGGGCTTCCCTTGCCAAGGGGGAGTACGAGGAGGCCACGCGGCAGTTGGCGCCCGCGGCCCTCATGGTGGGGCTGTATGCGGGAGGGAAGGGCGCGCGCGCGCTTCGTGAAGCTGGCGTCTCCCGGCTGGAGCGCGCTCGCCTCCAGGCAGTGGTGTCCCGCGTGGAGTCGCTGAAGGCGGTGCTGGAGAGGTTGGAGGCGCGAGTCGGGGAGAGCGTCGTGGGAGAATTGGCCCGCTACCTCCAACAGAGCGGGGAGGCGGCCCGTCTGGTGGCGGAGTGGGGCGAAGCCGGCGCGCTGGCTCTTCACGAGGCACGAGGTAACGTCGCTCAGGCACAGGCAACGTTGGCGGTGCGGTATCGCGAGCCCCCGAGTGCCGCGTCCGCCGGCAGTGGCGGAGGGAGAAGAAGCGGTAGTAGGCCCTCCGTGCCACCAGAGGCGGCCGGAATCCCCGCTGAGGTGGCGGAAGCGAAGTTCAAGCAGTTGGAGGCGGAGTTTCCCGGGGAGCGCCTGTCGATGAACATGGCGGAGTTGGCGAAGCACCGCCAGGCACTGCTGAGGGCTGCTCCTGCCGAGGTCAAGGCGGATCCATTCTGGGCCGACTATGTGGCGTACCTGGAGTCGAGGGCCGCGGAAATCAAGAAGGGGACTGCGGAGAAGGGGCCACTGAAGTGGGCCGGCTACCAACTCGTTCGTGACCGGTACGCTCGAGGCCTGGCCTTCGAGAAGAAGATGCTCGCCATCCTGGAGGCGGACGCAGCCCTTCCGCAGGCGAAGAGGCGGTGGCTCAAGGACTTCGACCAGCCGCGCATCGAGATACACGTAGGGGTGGTGAAGGCGGACCTGCGCTTCGCGGACGTGCTTGTCATCGAAGAGGGAGCCTCTGCTGGACTGAGGCCCCGTGTGGAGACGTTCAGCTTCAAGAGTCGGGACCTCTCGTTGCTGAAGGAGGATGCTTTGGCGGCGCAGATGGTCGAGGACGCGGGCAATGCTCTACGGTATTACGGTGGGGAGTTGAATATCGTGCGGAAGAAGATTCGGCAGGAGGCGCAGGTTCAGCGGGTCCGCCTTGTATATGAAGGAGGTGAACTCAAGCCAAAGGATGTGGATGTGCTGAGAGATGCGATGCGCACCACCAGGGAGGAGATTGCTGGTGTGGAGGTGATGATACAATGAAGCTGCTGACGCTTCATGATTTGAACGCAGAGGACAGTCTGAGGCTCTCCTTTGATGGGGCATTCGATCAACGATCCGGCGTGGAATGCGAAATGGCGCCATTTCTTGATACCCTTGAGGCTTGCGCTGGCGAGTGGATGCCGAGTGTTGTGACGAGTACTCGGCGACGAAAATATTCCCGCAGTTCCATTTGGAAGGCTCTCGAGGAGCGTCGCAGCGAATATGGCTCAATCATCGGCTTGCATCGTCCAGCGCGTCCTGCTGTGTCACTTACGCTCAATCTCGGGCTCACGCAGCGTCGTCCCAGGCTGAATGTAGCACTCAGTATTCAACCTCTGTCGTTCTTCTGGGGAGAGGGACGTTGCAGCAAGTTTATTGATCTGGTTCGTGCTTGGACGTCTCGGTATCCAACGTCTTATGCGGTGGCTGACAGTGCGGCTGAACGTCAGCTTTCGGACTATCCGAATTTCGGACGCGACGATGAATCTGCCCAGCGAGATGGCTTCGACAAGGTCTACGAGTTGTTCTGGCTGAACGTTTTCGGTCCGAAGCTGGTCGAGTCCGTAGGACGCGAGCGAATGCTCTCTACTCCTGCACACCTCGTGGAGGAGCTTCCCAATGGCTCCGTCCTCCTAGTGCTGCGGCCCACTGCTGCGGACTTCGCGAGCGACGAGGCTCGTGTGGCCCAGGCTCGTGCCCATGTCCACCTGCGGCCAGACCTCGACTTCGACACGGTGCTTCGCACGCTGAGGGAGCGCAGCGCCGCGCTTGCTCCGGTGGAACCTCGCTTTCACCCGGACTTGGCGCCGCTCCTCTCACGGTTGCCGGACGAGGTCGCCATCAGTGACCGGCAGCAGAAGATTGCCGAGCTCAACGCCTTCCGGCCGCCCGAGCCGGAGGAGTGGCTCCCGGTTGCTCTCCCCTCGGACATGGAGAGTCTCGAGCGCGTCCGCAACTACTACGGAGACCTGTCCGAGAGCCTTCTGGCGGCGCTGCATACCAAGGTGCCCTCCATCATGGAGGAGACGCCCGAGTCCCTCACGGACTTGGACTTCTACTTCTGGCGGGAGAACTTCCCGGAGAGGTACAAGCGGGACCTCATCGACGAACACACCGCTCCCGCCCTGGGGGCCTACCTAGGCGGCATGCTGGTGCGGCGGCTGGGGGGGACATGGGTGCCTCGGCTGAAACTGGAGGAGTCCCAGGTGCGTGTCGGCAAGCGCGTCTGGCTGCCCTTCCTCCGGGCCCGCCGGTACATGCAGTCTCGCCAGTCGCTGCTGGACTACTCGCTCACCCAGTTCTTTCGTGAGGTGGAGCGGCATCGGCCCTGAGAGAGTGCCCCTCCGGTTGTTTTTGGGGGGCTGTGTCGATTCGCGGGCCATGGGCTGATGACGCAAGAACGACAGCCACCCCGGAGTCGCAACGTGCGTGTGCGCTACGAAGCGGGGCCGGGGCGGTTCTCCAAGTGAAACGCGCCTGTGGAGGAGCGCTGGTCCGTTGACTGAACAAGCTCGGAGGGGAGTCGAAACTCATAGATGCCATGAACGCCACGCGTTCCCTACGACAAGGCGAGAGAGCGAGGCGCGTCGGTTCTCAGGTTGTCGAGCCGGTCCTGAATGACCCGTACAATTCGATGGCAGAGAACTGCTGCGATGATGGCAGAAATAGGTGAAGCAAGGGCCAGGAAGGTTGTCCAGCGTGGGAGGGTCTCGAAGAATGAGAAGGTGCCGAGTGGCATTCTCTCGGTGATGCTTCTGAGAGTCCGAGAAAGAAGGAAGGTGGACCACCATATTCCCATTTGAAGTGGGGGCACGCGGGCACCAGCATTGAGGGCGCGTACGATTCTTTGAATGATCCGGAGTGGTTGTACAAAGTTTGCGAGCGGAACAAACCACCATCCCACTGCCCAAGTTGGGCTCGCTCCAACATGGAATCCCAGTCCGTTCGTCTGGCGGACTACGCTATAGAACCACGCCAAAAACAGAATGGGTGTTAGGCGGTATGAGATGACGTCTGTGGCGCCTATTGCCGTGACGAGTGGCGATAGGGCTTCGTAGTCAAATGCAATTGATTGGTCGCGTTTTATCAGGCTTAGCAGCATTGTTGTGCCGCTGATTAGGCTTGCTCCACTTACAAGCCCGGAGATGTGGAGGAAGAGTGACGTCCAACGGGCTCGCTTTTTTGATGCGGGAATTTGGGTCAGAAATTGGATGCAGTCCTGGCAACGCGCAATGCTTCCCAGGCATTGCGCGCATGCATAACATCCGCAGCGTCCGCATGTTCCCGTTGCTGGTTGAGTAGGGTGCTGAGCGCAAGCGGGGTGAGGTTCGATATTGCTAGGTATCTCGGTCATTGATTTTCAATTAGATGAGTAGGCCCTTGAGTGTCAATGGGATGTGGGGTGATGGGGGGATTCCGGAGAGCCTTGGGCGGGCGTCCTCATGGGCGAACACCCCGTGTCGCTGTTTGCCTCCATGGTGGAAGTGGGCAGGTGCGGCGCTTGGGCGGGACGTGGGTGCTGCGGGCGAAGATGGAGGAGTTCCAGGTGCGCGTGGGCAAGCGCGTCTTGCTGCCCTTTCTCCGTGCCCGCCGGTACATGCCGTCCCGCCAGTCGCTGCTGGACTACTCGCTCACCCAGTTCTTCCGGGAGGCGGAGCGGTACCGGCCCTGACTGCTGCGGCCACTGGGCGGGGGAGAGGAGAGGTAGGAGTTGGAGGAGCCAGAGCGCGTGTCGGCGGGCGCGCCTGGCGGCTCCTTCCTTCCGCACTCGCCAGGACACGCCGTCCCGCTTGTCGGTACTGGATTCCTCACTCGCCCAATTCTTCTTGACGAGTGGGGCGGCTCATTGTTGGGGTTGAGCGAGTTTGGATGGGAATGAATGTCGTTTTCGCGCGTGGAGAAGAAAGTGAAGCATCCAGGCATGGTGGGTGTTGTTGGCGCGGTCGCAGGTTCCATGGGCGCAGTCTGGCTCGCGTGGAACCCTGAAGAGCAGACGATGGCATGGGTCCAGACCGCGTTGCTGCTCGCCATCTTCATCGCCTTCATTGGCTACAAGTCATGGAGATTCCGGAAGTGGGTGGCGCTCTGTGGGCAGGGGGCCGCGTTGCTTGACGCTGGCGACCTCGGAGCTGCCCAGCGCGCGCTCGAAGATGCCGACGGCTACGCTCTCCGTCCTCCGGAGCGCGTACTGACGCGCTTTCAGCTTGGATTGTGTGCGCTGTTCCAAGGACGTGTGGACGCCGCACGCGCGGCATTCCTTGCGCTCTCGCGAGGGTGGCGTACCAAGGAAATGCCAGACGTTTACGTTGCCGCTCCCGATATGTTGGCGGCATGCCTCGCCCTTCAAGGAGACTTGGTCGAGGCACGGCATTGGTTGGAAGAAGCCCATCGCCGCCGCAGGCCGGGCGTCGTGAACCTCTCGTTGGGGGAGGTGCTCATTCTGTGTCGAGAAGAACGCTACGGCGCGACGGTGCGTTTGCTTGACGACCGCCGGGAGTTTGTCGAAAAATCCACCGTTCTCTACCGAAAGCTCCTCCGAGTGATTCGGGCCTTTGCTTGGGACGCGCTCACCACGGAAGAGGGCGCGAACCAGGGCGAGGAGCCGAAGGACTTGGAGCCATTCCGACCTGGAGAGTTCAACTCTCTCGGTGGCCAGTGGCCTCGAATGGAGGCATTCCTACGTGCGCGCGGGCTGACCGATAGGGAGGCCGCATGACGTTGCCATGTGGCCTACCAGCGGCTGTGCCCGAACACCGCCAGCGCGAATGAAACTGGAAGCCCCAGTGCGCCCAGGAGGACCGCAGTCAGGGCATGGAAGCGCTCAGCATCAGGCGCGCGTCCGGCCCTGATTGAGCGTAGGTGTTTCCAGCCCAGGGAGATTCCCGCGATTCCGCATGGGAGCAGGACGAGTCCGAGGCAGGAAAGGACAAGGATTCCCCAGGCCTGAGCCGAGACCTGCCGTGGGGCGGCCAACCGCCGCTCGAGGCACGGGCCGCAGTAGACGGTGGCTACGGCACTTCGAACGCACTGGAGGCACACGAACGCCCCACAGCGGTGACATGTGTCGATTGCAACCTGTTCCGGATGCCAGCAACAGCGAGAACTGTTAGCCCACCTCGCCTGCATTGCTACCTCGCGCCCATTGGCCTGAGCACATGGCTCGGAGACATGCTGTGTGCGGACTTCCTTGCGGCGAGGCGCAGTCTACACTTCTCGGGGCGGCTGGTGTTGGTGGCCGCGACGAAGAGATTGCCCGTGCGCTGGTTGTGCGGATACCTTGCCTCTTATGGGTGATTCCTTTCAGATTATTGTGGACAGGGACGCATCTGCGGACGACGCCCCCCGTCTTGCGGCCGAGGTTCGGGACTGGCTCGTCGCGCGGCGCATCGTTGAGCGGGAGCTGACGGACTCCGCCCTGGGAGACTTGGGGCATCGACCGGGGCTCGGGCATACCGCTGCAGTGGAGGGGCCCAACGAAGAGACTGGGATTTTGAGCCTTCAGACGAACGGCCTCCAAATTGAGGTGGGTCGAACCGTCTTCTATACCATCGGAGGCGAGTTGACGTGTCGTGCGTGCGGCGCGCAATTCGAGCCCGAGGGCGGTTGGTCGGAGGCTGTTGACGATTGGTACAACGGAAACGACAGTACAGAATTTGAATGCCCGGAATGTGGAAAGCCCGAGCGGCTCGTAGAATGGAACGGAGAGTTTCCGTGGGGCTTTGGGAATTTGGGATTCAAGTTCTGGAATTGGCCTCCGCTGTCAGGGCGCTTCATCCAAGAGGTGGCTGAAAAGTTGGGTCACCGGGTAGTCTTGGTGCGTGGAGGCCTTTGAGCAGAAGTGGACGGTTCTGCATTCTGTCGCTGAGGTCGAGATGCCTCCTGCGGCCTCGCGGCGAGTAGGTTTCGTCCCGACGCATGCGATGAGTAGGAGACGCAATGTCTGAGGAAGAGCCGAACGAAGAAGTCACCAAGCTAATCGCCGACCGGCTGATGCGCGTGCCGGATGTCCTCCCTCCGGAGGGGCACGCGTACCACGTCCTCGAAGCACAGACTGCCGCTGGTGAGCGCGCTGGTGGACTGTGGATGATTGAGTCCGAGGGTGGAGTCCCAGTCTTCCAGAGTCGAGAGTTGGCGACCGAGGCGCTCCAGTTCGTCCCTCCGCCGCATGTGTTTGGGTACGACGAGGCCGCGGTGGGGTGGGGGGTGCATGCTCTGTCTGCTGATGAGTTTCGCACCTTGTTCATCAACCCGAGTGTGACGCTCTATGTCGTTCTCAAGGTGAGCGACTCCGGCATTGAGGCCCAGCCGTTGTGAGCGCCGCGAAGATGGACGCATCCAGCTCCATCCGCTTGAGGGCGCCGTCCTCGCATATGGAGCGCGCTAACGTCACGGGCGCTGAGTTCGAGGCGGTCTAGCAGGCTGTTGAAAAACTCTTCGATAGCCACATCGAACCACTATGGGTTGGATATGACTTTGGGCGTGCGCCCCATAGGTCGTAGGCCGAGAGAGGTCCCGGTCCTTTTTCAACAGCCTGCTAGCCCGGATGCAGCGAATGCTGCAGAGCTCCAGGCGGCAGCCTTCCGCGCTCCTTGGTCCCTGGCCGCTCTTGGTGCTGCCAGAAGGGCTCGGAAATGAGCGAGCTGCCGGGAGGGGCAGACAGCGGGCCGCTGTTCGACATCCGGTGAGTTCGCAGAGGACTCATTCTTCATCGATATCGGGGCACTCGCGGACGTCGACGGCACCACCAGTGCTTGCGCGAAAGGGTTGGAACTTCGCCCTGTTCGTCGTGGAGTCGCGGGCATAGGTCCTCGCCGCGAGGAAGAGAGCGCCCTTCTCGAAGATAAGACGACCGCTGCCCACCCATTGGGACGTCTCGGGTGTGAGGGCGAAGCCGTCAAGAGACACGAGGCGCTCGAGGGAAGTTCCATCTGGGCTCACGGCTAGGAGTTCCGGAACCTGAGTGAGGCGAAACCTCTTCTCCACGGTGCGATCTCCGAGGACAAAGAATCTGTCACCTCCCCAAACGACCCATGGCTTGATGGTTGTCGCCAGGCTCGTCGTCAGGATGCGAGGTGCCACTCGCTCTCGGCCGCGGGGGTCGTACTCGAGCCATACGAGTTCGTCGGCATGGCCGATGGCGATGCCAAACCTGTCTGGCCCAGCCGCGACAACCGGCAAGTGCCAGCTGTGAAGTCGGTCTTGTGTCAGGGGCGGCAGGGCCAGCTTCGCCGTCTTCACCAAGCGCATCTTCTTGGTGTCGATGAAATAGAGGGAGTAGCTGCTTCGCCCAAACTGAGCGGCGACGGCCATGACATCGCCCAATACCGCCGCACTGAGCGGCGCTGCGTCGGAGTCGTCAGGAGTCCGGCCGAGCGGGATTTCCTTTGGGGTGCCTCCGTCGAGGCTCTCAAGGACAAGTCGGGGCGCGCGCCCTGTGTCGTTGGTCTTGAATGACACGAGCACTGGCGACGCGCCTATCTGCGTCACATCACAGCCGGTACATGCGCGCAGTCGTTCGACGACTGCCCGAGTCCACCATGTCGGTGTCAGGGCGGGCGGGCCCACGAAGCGGTGGCGCCCGGACTTCATGAGGTTGCGAGGACAGTCGACCCACTCGCCTTCTCCACCTGAGGCGGCTGATTCCGAGGTGCCCAGAGTGAGGAACAGCAGCGCGAGGGATGTGGCAATGAGCTGGGGTCGACGCATGGGGTGCAAGTATGCAGAGCGCAGGAGTTGGTGTGGAGCCTGGGAGTTTTCCGCGGACGGGCGCCGGGCCGGACCTGCTACGCCTGAGAAGCGGGCGGCGTTAGTGGCTGACTGTTAGGGGGGAGCTGATTACGCCGCTTCCCAGAAGGTGATGGCGTGCAGGTGGACGAGGACCTCGTTGCCTGGCCAGCCAAGAAGAAGGTCAAACGGCCCCACTGCGAGCAGCGGTAGGTGAAGCACCGTCCCGTCGCGTAACACGAGTACGAGTGGCTTGCCGATGGATGGAAGGAAGGGGCGTGGATCCGCGACGGGCCTGCGTGCAGGTGCGGCCTTCGCCCGATGTCCTCCCTTGGCGAGTTCAGGGAGATGGACATGCGCCATCCCCATGGTGCGCCAGGCCGAATGCTTCGCGAGAAGCAGCAGCTCCAGCTTTTCGACTCTCCCGTTGAGTCCGAAGCGGAACGCCAGCGGGCGACACTCCTGGAGGTTGTCGACGAGCGTCCGGTCCCGCATGAGACCGACTACGGACGCCTGCGAGGCGATGAGGTGCTGGACGAAGGTGTCGATGGCCGCAGGCGAGACTTTCTCTCGGGCCGTCCGGATGTCGAGCCGACGGCGCTCCTTCCAGACGGCAGTCTCCGTTTGCTTCTGGAAGTCCCGCATCAGAGCCATCAGCCGGAATGCGTCAGGTGGCCACGTCGCAGCCGTCTTGCGCGTCTGTCCCCGGCGACGGCGTCGACGCAGAGGCAGAGGCAGAGGCAGAGGGTCCTCCGGCGGAGGCTGGCGCTCTGGCTCAATCGCATGCGTCACTTTGAAGCTCTCTGGGACGTGGCCATGACTCCAGTCCACGGGACGTGGGGGTCCGCGAACGTCACCGAGTCCTTGGGCTCGAGCGAATGCCACCACATGCTTGAAGAGCAGCGGCCCGTGGTCTGGCTGGCAGCGCTTCTCGTTGCAGACGATTTCGTTCAACGTCACAGCGTCATCGCCGAATGCGCCGACGAAGGAGAGCGCTGGCTTCTCAGAGCGTCCGGCGTCTGCTTCGTACAGGTAGTGGTCCACCGCGCCGCGCCGCTGAAGACGCGTCACGAAGACCTGCCTGTCGGCGAGTTGGGCAATCTCCACCAGGACTTCGCCCACAGCGAGGCGCCTCGCGATTCGAGCGAGCAGCTCCGCCTGGCCTTGTGACTCGTGTTCGAGGGCGCGAAGCGCGCTGCTCGCGCCCTCCGCCCGGGTGGCCGCTGCCTCATACCGACCGGCGAAGCCGAAGGTGATGAGGTTCAGCAGGCTGCCTTCCGCCATGGATGTCCCCTCCGTGTGCTGCGAAAACGGTGAAGGTAGCAGTCCATGCTTCGCCCGAAAACTGCGCAGAAACCCAAGCCTTTGGCTCGCACACTGGTCGGCGCGAGGCCTGTCGGTGGTGCTCCTCCCTCCGGGGGGCCCGGCGCGGGGCGTCGGGCCCGGGGGACCTCTGGGCGCTGACCTCCCGTGGGGTCTGGCAGCTCAACGAAGGGCGGGCGCTCTGCGGAGTCTTGGCGCTCTGGGATGCTCTCAGGAGCCGCGTGACGGGTGAGCCGTCTGCCTGCTGCGGAGGGGTGAGCGCCCGGCGAAGAGGCGGCGGAGGGGGCTGGAGCCGAAGCCCATTACAACCACCATTACCGTGCCCCCTTTGCAGGGAGCCGCAAAACAGGCGAGAGACGCAACCAGAAACCAGAGAGAGACGCCCTCCCAGAAACCTCAGAGCGGAAAGAGCGGGGCTCCGGGGGAATGTTGTTAACCGCCGCCCCAAAAGTTAACAGCACCTGTTAACCACTCTCGGCCTCTCTCTCCCCAAAGCGGGTGAAAGAGCGGTCCAGAGAGCCCAATCAGTGACGGAGGAGAGGGGGCATCTCGCTCTGCGGGGTAGAGAGCCGAGAGCACCCTCTTCAGCACCGCGAGCCAGAATCCCTTGTGATTCAGGGGCTTAAGCACGAAGGCCCCGCGATGTCATCGCGAGGCCCGTGTTAAACAAAAAGGGCCCTACCAGTTGGTAGGGCCCTTCAAGTAGCTCCCCGAACGAAGCCCTGCGCGAACTCGTTCTCTGTGCCCTCTCCAGAGACTGCGACGAAAAACACGAGAAAAATCCTGGGGTTAGGCGAAATCGGGAAAATTCGGGGGCCGATTGAGTCTCCGCAAACTTCACTGCGGCTTTTTCCCCGAGTAGCGCGGATTGGGGAGGGCGTCCAGCATCCTTCAGCAGGGGAGGCTGTGTGGGGATGCATCGTACTGGGCAGGGGGGCATGTGGGACTTCATGCCCCCCTGTGAACGGCGCCATTCGCTCCAGCGCGTCTGACCCTTCCCGTAAAGACCCTGGCTCGCAGCTCGGCCGCAGAGAAGAGGGTAGCTCAGAGCGCCGATTCGCCCCTCTCCCCGGTTCTCACCCTGAGCGCGTCCTCAACATGGGAGACGAACACCTTTCCGTCTCCGACGTTGCCCGTATGAGCATGCCGCTGGATGGTGGCGAGCGCGGTATCAACGAGTAAGTCCGGGATGACGAGGAGGAGCATGACCTTGGGCAGATAGTTGAGTGACCCGTGTGCGCGGGCCTCCATGCCGTTGTGTCCGCGCTGGTGGCCGAAGCCGCGTACGTCCAGCGCGGTGATGCCACCCACACCGGGGATGGCTTCAAGCGCGTCGGTGACTTCACTGACCTTGAAGGGCTGGATGATGGCCTTGATTTCCTTCACGCAACACCTCCTTCGGCGACGGGGGAGTGTCCCGTGGGCGCAGGGGACTGCTCTGGAGGGACGGGGACTACCTTGGGGTTGCCGCGGTCGAACCAGGTGTAGACAGTGGGCAGTACCAACAGCGTGAGCAGCGTGGAACTGAAGAGCCCGCCGATGACGACGGTGGCCAGCGGCTTCTGCACCTCGGCACCCGCTCCGCTGGAGAACGCCATGGGGAGGAAGCCCAGGGAGGCCACCAACGCCGTGGTGAGGACCGGCCGTAGGCGCACGTGGGCTGCATCATGGGCTGCTTGGGCAGGAGACAGGCCGTCCTGACGCAGCTTGAGGATGTAGGCCACCAAGACCAAGCCGTTGAGCACCGCGACTCCGAAGAGGGCGATGAAGCCCACCGCCGCGGAGATGGACAGTGGCATCCCCCGCGCCAGGAGCGCCAGCAGCCCACCTGTCACCGCGAAGGGGATGTTGAGGTAGATGAGAAGGGCCGGCCGCACCGCGTTGAACGTGGTGTAGAGCAACACGAAGATGAGGAAAAGGGTGAGGGGCACTACGAGTGCGAGGCGGCTCGACGCGGACTGGAGGTTCTCGAATTGTCCGCCCCAACTCACCCAATAGCCTGCCGGCAGCTTGACCTCGCGCGCGATGACAGCCTGTGCCTCCGTGACGAAGCCCTGGAGGTCTCTCCCGCGCACGTTGGTCTCGATGGTGAGTCGTCGCTGGATGTTCTCCCGGCTCACCTGGGCGGGGCCTTCCTCTACGACAATGCGCGCGAGCTGTGAGAGCGGGATGAGTTGCCCGGAAGGGCTGGCCACCCGGATTCCCTCAAGCTGCTCCACGCTTTGCCGAGCGCCCGGTGCGAAGCGCACCTGGAGCGCGAATCGCCGCTGGCCCTCCAGCACCGTTCCCACCTCTTTGCCACCCACGGCCTCGATGGTGTCCAGCACCTGCCGGGCGTTGATGCCATAGCGGGCGATGGCCTGCCGGTCTATCTGGATGCGCGCGACGGGGAGGCCCGCCACCTGCTCGGCCTTGACGTCCGCGGCGCCCGGGACTTTGGCCAGCGCGGCGGCGAGTTTGTCTCCCGTCTGTTTCAGCACGTCCAGATCCTCGCCATAGAGCTTGAGCGCCACATCCGAGCGCACGCCGGAGATGAGCTCGCTGACCCGAAGCTCGATGGGTTGCGAGTAGCTGAAGAGGGTGCCGGGCACCTCCTTCGTCAGCGCTTCGTTGAAGCGGACGATGAGCCCCTCGCGGTCCTCCGCCGTTGTCCACTCCTCATGGGGTTTGAGCATGACGAAGATGTCGCTGATTTCCACGCCCATGGGGTCTGTTGCGATCTCCGCGCGCCCCGTTCGGGAGACCACGGTGGTGACCTCGGGAAAGCGCTTGAGCACCCGTTCGATGAGGCCCGTCTGTCGCACCGACTCCTCCAGCGAGACCGAGGGCACACGCCAGGCCTGCAACGCGAGGGCTCCCTCATCCAGCCGGGGAATGAACTCCGCACCCAGGAAGGGCACCGTGGCCAAGCTCACCGCGAGCAGCCCGCCAGCGATGCCCACCACCACCCCGCGTCGCCGGAGGCACCAGGACAGAGCGGGCTCGTAGACACGGCGCGCCCCGCGGACGATGAAGCTCTCCTGCTCCTTCGCCTTTCGGGGAAGCAGGACGGAGGCGAGGGCCGGGATGAAGGTGAGTGACAGGACGAAGGCTCCCGCCAAGGCGCAGATGACCGTGATGGCCATGGGCTTGAACATCTTCCCCTCGATGCCGCTCAGGGCGAGGATGGGCAGATAGACCACTCCGATGATGACTTCACCGAACGCGGCCGCCTGTCTCACCTCCACCGCGCTGCGATAGACGACTTCGTCGCGCTCCTCACGCGTGAGGGCGCGGCCCAGCGTGTGGCTCTGCTCCGAAATGTGCCGCACCGCGTTCTCCACGATGATGAGCGCGCCGTCGACGATGAGGCCGAAGTCGATGGCTCCCAGGGACATCAGGTTTCCTGAGACGCCCAGCGCCCGCATCCCGATGAAGGCGCAGAGCATGGACAGGGGAATGGCCGCGGCGGCCAGGAGTCCCGCGCGTAGGTTTCTCAGCATGACGAAGAGCACGACGATGACGAGCAGCCCGCCCTCGACGAGGTTCTTCGCCACCGTTTGGATGGTCTTCCGGACCAGGTCCGTGCGGTCGTAGAAGGTATCGATGGTGACGCCAGGAGGCAGGGTGGGGCGGATCTTCTCCACCTCGGCCTTCACGTCGTTGACCACCTCGCGCGAATTCTGCCCGATGAGCATCATCACGATGCCCGTAACGGCCTCGCCCCGGCCGTCACGCGTCACCGCGCCCTGGCGGACCTGTGGAGCGAACGCCACGTTGGCCACGTCTCGGACATAGACCGGGACTCCTTGTGGCGACGTGGAGAGGACGATGCTGCGGATATCATCCAGCGTCTCCACAAGGCCTTCGCCACGGATGAGCACCTGCTCCGGACCGCGTGCGATGTACGCGCCTCCGGCGTTGGCGTTGTTCTCCTCCAGGGATTGGAACACCTGGCCCAGAGACAGGCCGTAGGCCGTGAGCCTGGAGGGGTCCACCTGCACCTCATAAGTCTTGAGCTCTCCGCCGAAGGCGTTGACCTCGACGACGCCGGGCACGGCACGTAGCCGCGGGGAAACCTGCCACTCCAGGATGCTGCGCAGCTCCATGGGGCCCTGGCCCTCGCCCCGTACTTCGAACTGGTAGATTTCTCCCAGGCCCGAGGAGATGGGCCCCATCTCCGGAGAGCCGTAGCCTTCGGGGATGCTTTCGCGCGCCGCTGTCAGCCGCTCCTGTATGAGCTGCCGCGCGAAGTAGATGTTCACTTCGTCCTTGAAGACGACGGTGACGACGGACAGCCCGAACTTGGAGACGGAGCGAATTTCCTCGGTGTCCGGCAAGCCGCTCATCGCGGTCTCGACGGGCACGGTGATGAACCTCTCCACCTCTACCGGCCCAAGGCCCGGTGAGGACGTGAGGATTTGGACCTGCACGTTGGTGACGTCCGGTACCGCGTCGATGGGAAGTGAGCGCAGTGCGTTGAGGCCGAAGCCGATGAGCACCGCCGTCAGGATGAAGATGAGGATGCGGTTCTTGATGGAAAAATGGATGAGCCTGTCGAACATGGCGCCCGCCTAGTGGGAGTGGCCCTCGCCCATGCTCTCCTTCGAGAGCTCGGACTTGAGGATGAAGGCTCCTTGAGTGACGAAGGAGGTACCGGGCTGAAGACCTGAGAGGATTTCCACGTCCTGGGCGGAACTGGCGCCAGTCTGGACCTCGACGGGGCGGAAGCGGTTCTCGCCGGCTGGGACGAAGACCACCTGCTCTTCGCCGACCTTTTGCACGGCCTCTCGTGGGACAACGATGCGTGTGGGCGAGGCGGAGCCCGAGTCTCGTGTCTCTCCCGAGGTGGTGGCGATTTCCGCCTGGGCGAACATGCCCGGCTTGAGCGCCCCATCGGTGTTGGACACCACGACTCGTACCGGAATGGTGCGAGTCTTCTCATCAACGACGTCTCCGATGTAGTCCACGCGGCCCGCGAAGCGCTGGCCCGCCCGTGCTTGGACGGTGATTTCCACCGGCTGACCGGCATGGACCTGCGGGAGCTGAGACTCCGTCAGGTCCAACTGCACCCAGAGTTCCGTGAGGTCCGCCACCGTGAAGAGGGACGTGGCCGCCTCCACCGCCTGGCCCACCGTGCCCGAAATCTCCACCACCGTGCCTGTCAGTGGGCTGATGGCCGGAAAGCGCGAGCTGTAGTGCTCGTTGCTACGCAGCGTGCTGATTTCTCCGTCGGAAAGGCCGAGCGCATGAAGCCGGCCGTCGGCGGCGTTGCGCTCCGCCTCGGCGGTGACGAAGGTGCTTTCCGCCTCGCGCATGTCCCGCTCGCTGGTGATTCCTTTAGCAAGCAGATCCTTCTCCCGGCGGAAGTTCTGCTCCGCCACGCGCGCCTTGGTCGCGGCGGAGAGGTAGTCCGCTCGCGCCTGGCCAAGCTCAGGGCTCTCGAGATGGCCCAGCACCTCCCCCTTTTTCACCTTCTGGCCGAGAGCTACCTGGATGGTGGCGAGTCGTCCTGGAACGCGGGAGGCCACTCTGGCTACGCCTTGCTGGGTGAAGGTGATACGCGCTGGCACGATGAGGCCGGTTACGAGGGGCTTTGCCTCTGCCTGGGCCAACTGGAGCTGCGCCGAGCGCAGCGCCTCTGGCGTGAGGGTGATGACCTCGTCATGTTTTTCTCCCCCCTCACCATGGGTTTCGCCTTCTTCCTTCTCGTGGTCGTGGCCCTCTTCTTCGGCGTGGGGCTTGCCCTTCGTCTCCTTGCCGGACGGGGCCGTCTTCGCTTCATCGGAGGGGGGGGCGGCCTTCTTGTCGGAGCAACTGGCCAGAAGAAGGGCCGCCGCCAGGACGATGGACAGATTCGTGTGAACGTTCATTGGATGTTCCCCACCACTTTCTTGAGTTGGGCCTCCGCGGCGTTGAGTTCCTCAAGGGCCTCGATGTAGCTACGGCTCGTATCGAGGGCCTCGCGCCGGATGATGAGCAGCTCCAGGAAGTCCACCTTCCCGGCCCGATAGGCCTCATTGATCAGCTTTAAGTTCTCTTGCACGGCCGCCATCACATCGCCGCCGAACACCTCCGCGGCTGACAGGGCAGTGCGGTAGCGCTCGAGGGCGAGCACCACCTCGGAACGCACGAAGCGTTCGGTGGCGGCGAGCGCCCGCTCCGCCTGGGCCGCCCGTGCCGTGCTAATCCCTCGCGCCGCTTGGTTGCGGTTGAAGAGGGGCAGGTCGATGCCGAGTGTGCCTTGGACGATTTGGGCGTCCTCCTCCTGGCTGTAGCTCACCCCCAATCGAGGGCGGGGTAGCGCCCCCCGGCTGGCGAGCCGGACCTCTGCCTGGGCTGCCTCCAACTCGGCCTTGGCTGCCTTGAGGTCCGCGCGTTGCGCCGCCGCTCGCTCCAGGAGGACGGAAAGGATTGGGGGCGCGGCCGCCTCCGCGCGCAGGTTCCCTTCGGGTGCGATGTCCTCAGTTGGTTCGATGCCCAGCAGCAGTCGCAGCTCTCCGAGGGCCTGCGTCCGGCGCTGGACGGCGCGAACACGGGCACGCTGGGTCTGGCCCAGCGCCACCCGCGCGGTGTTCACTTCGATGCGAGAGGCGGCTCCAGCCTGCAGTCGCTGCTCTGCGGCATCCCGGCCCTGCTCTGCGAGTACGAGTGCATCATTGGCCAGTTGCAGTTCCTGCTCGGCCGCGAGGGCCCTGCCGAAGGCTTGGCGCACTTCGGCCGCGAGCTCTACCTGAGAGACCGCGAGGCGCGACTCGCTCGCGGAAAGTGTCGCCGCTGCGGCGTCCCTGCGCGCTCCGCGCTGGCCGAAGAGTTCCAGTTGTTGGCTCACCCCGGCGCCCACGTCGACGTTGTTCCCACTCGCGCGAAAGCGTGGGCCGATGGCGACTTGTAGGTCCGGATTGGTCTGGAACAGGAGGGATGCTCCCGAAAGCTGAGCTCGAGCTGCGGCGGCATCGGCCTGGGTGGAAATGAGTCGGGGGCTGCGTTCGAGTGCGAGTGCCACAGCTTGCTCCATCGTGAGAGGGCGGGCCGCGAAGGCCGGCACCGCGACGAGCAGGAGCGGGAGCAGACTTATGAGACGGATTGATGGAGACACGACGCTCACCAAATTGAAAAGAGGTAGGGCCGCGCCTGGGCTGGAGGATGTGCGGAACCGGCGGAGTCAGACCGTCAGGACGCGAGCACACCTGCAGCGTCAGCCGCAGCTGATGAGTGGATGAGAGATGGCCCAAGGCCGGCGCCGCGCATGGCGGTACCGGGCACGCCTGAGCAGGCACATGCGTCCGGTCCGTTCGCGCGTCATCGGCGCGAAGGCGCGGCCTATCTCCTGGTCTCTCGAAGCGAGAGTCCCCGTAAGCGTGCGAGAATTGCCGCACGCGCATGGCCGCGGGACGTCACGGCCACAGCACGGCTGGAGGTGGAGGGGCGCACGAACCGGCCGTTAGGCCGATATAGGCGGACGCAGGAGGCGGGGACGCACTTCCTCGGCCGCCTCCTGGTTCTGCCCGACAATCTTCGGCGGTTTGACCGTGATGGCCCAACCCGGTGACGGCAGGGATTCAGGAATGACGGACTGGCTGGGGCAGCACCCGCAATGGTGCTCGGTTGGGCCACAGCCGTGCTCCCGGCTGGACTCTCCCAGGTCTGACTCGTCCGCAATGGAGTGCGCGAGATGCCCGGACGCCGCGTAGTGAACGGCCATCTCGACGGCCTCCCCGAAGGAAGGCACGAGGCCGTTGACCAGCACGATGAACATCAGGAGGCGCAGCACAGTGTCTTCGTAGTGACTTTAGCGGAGGAAGGCAATACGGCTGGTGGTCACGGTTTGCTGGAGCACGGATTCACCTCGTTCAAGGGGCCTGACTGTGGGGCCCTTGCCCTTCCTGCTGGGCAGCTTCTTGGAAGATGGCCTGGAGGTCACCTGGAATGGGCATGGGCGTGAAGATGCCCACGTTGGCGCCTCCGGTGTTGCCGAGGGGAGCGCGCCCTAGCCAGGAGCCAGGGGCGGCCAGCAGCAATCGGGGTAACTGTCCGGCCAGCTCGCTCAGGTTTCCTCTCCTCCATGCGAAGCAGAACATGGCTCCGTGGACCTGAAGATGAGGCCACGCGTGGGCCTGGCTCAGAATGTGAGCGCGTTCCAGCGAATGCCACGCCAGCTGGAAGTGGCCTCGGGCCTCGGCCTCGGAGGCTTGTCGCAGTTCCTTCTCGAAATGAATTCGCAACTTCGGTTCCATCAAGGTGCCTCCTTCTGATGCGTCAGTGACACGAAGCGCAGGTGTCCTCGCCCCGCCACGCTTCCCGGCCTTCCTTCACAAGGAAGAACGTCATCCCAAAGACGGCCACTGGGGCTGCCCACCACCAACCGAAGGCCGCGTTGAGGCCGATGCCACTCAAGGTGATGAGGGACAGTCACCAGCAAGCGGTGGTCTGGAAGTCATCGTCTCAGGCATGCTTTTCCTCTCCATCGGGCGCCTCGCCGGACTCCTTGGCGGGCGAGAGGTTGCAGCAGTTGGAAAGTTGCCCTGCTTCCACCTGAAGTGTGACGTGCTCGATGCCGAACTCATCGTGGAGTTGCCTCTTCAGACGGTCGAGGAGCGGATCGTCCAGTTGTGTCCCTCGAAAGACGAGATGCGCGGTGAGAGCCGCCTCGGTGGTGCTCATGGCCCAGACGTGTAGGTCATGCACGTCGATGACGCCAGGTACCTGGTTCAGCTGCTCCCGTACCAAGGCAATGTCGATGTTCCGAGGCACCGCCTGCAAGGCGAGGTTGACGGAGTCCTTGAGCAGTCCCCACGTCCCCCAGAAAATGAGGACCGCGATGAGGAGCGTCACGACGGGGTCGAGCCATGCCCATCCGGTGAAATAGATGAGGGCGCCGGCCAGGACGACACCAAGCGACACTCCTGCGTCCGCAGCCATGTGGAGGAATGCACCCCGGATGTTGAGGTCGTCCTTGCGGCCCTTCCAGAAGAGCATGGCCGTGGCGGTGTTGATGATGATGCCCAGCCCAGCTACCACCATGATGGTGATGCTGGAGACAGGAGCGGGCTCTCCCACGCGCTGCACTGCCTCCCATCCGATACCGCCCACGGCGACGAGCAGAAGGAGGGCATTGAGGAGCGCTGCCAGGATGGACGAACTGCGCAGACCATAGGTGTGGCGGGCTGTTGGCTTTCGCCTGGCCAGGATGCTCGCTCCCCAGGCGAGCATCAATCCGAGGACGTCGCTCAAGTTATGGCCCGCATCCGCCACTAGCGCCAGCGAGTTGGAGATGACGCCGAAGGTGGCCTCGACTGCAACGAAGCCCAAATTGAGGGTTACACCGATGGCAAATGCCCGTCCGGGTGAGGCGGGTGCGTGACTGTGGGAGCCTGACATGGGCGTGGGTGCCTCCAGAGCGAAAACAGTTCCGCTGCACACTCCTTTTCCGGCGTGTCAGCAGGGACTTCCTGAACTTTGCCTGGGCTGACGAACGGTTCTGCCCAGGGTTACACCTCCATGTTTCTGGTGCGCGCGGAAGCTGACGAAGCGGCCCCGCCAGCGCCCGGTGGGAGTGCACGCTCTCCCCGACCTCCAAATTCTCATAGCCGCCTGGAACTCAGCTCTGGCCTCTGCGCCGTCGAGCAGGCGAGGGGGACCGCGCTCGCAGTGCGCGGGACGCCAACCACCCTATGGGAGCGCCCACCGTGAATCCCAAGAAGAGGCAGGCCGCGGCGAACGTGATGTCGGCGCGGGGTTCGCCCCAGTTGTAGATGAACAGGCTCGTTCCGAGCGCGGTACCAGCCCAGAGCGCGTATCGGCGGAGCTGGAGGCGGGCGTGAAGCACTGAGGCTGTGAGCAGCACGAGGCCCGCGGCCCAGGCTACAAGCAGGGGGGGCCACCGGTTACGGTAGACCTCCACACGCAAAGGGCCCTCAAGGCTCCCCTCCAACTGCTCCAACCTGAGCGCGTGTACGCCTCGCGGGATGGAGCCTCGCTGATGGAAGCTCAATCGGTCGCGCCAGACATGGGTGCGCCCGTGCTTCGCCCGGATGGAAGTACGCGTCCGCTCCAGCGTCCCGCGTATCATCTCCTCCATTCCCGCTATCGAAAACAGGACTTCGGTGTCGCCTGTTCGGGCGAGCCTGCCCCTCACCACGACGAGGACCCTTCCATTCACAGAAGGAGGGAGGGGGATGCTCTGTCCCTTCTCCGTGACCTCGACGGCGGCAAGCGGCTGTCCAGGCAAGACTGTTTCGAGGGCGGGTAGGGCAGCCAGCACGAACACGAGGACCATCACGAAGATGGACGCGGTGCGCGCCCAGCGCGCTTTCGTGCCGCGCCAGCCTTCGTGCAGCATCGCGCCGCAGAGGCCCAGTGCCGTAATGGCGATGAAGGCGGCCGCCGCGTCGCCATCCGCGAGGCGTTCCATCATAGGGGTGGGCATGTGCTGGTCCGGCCTCGGGTGCGATGCAGGGCGCCCATCTCAGGCTGACTCACATGGACAGTCCACGCAGCCTCGCCGGCAGCAGGAGGGGCCGCAGGACTGCACCAGCCTTCTGCCCAGTGCCTGCCGGGCCCGGTGCAGGCGGACCTTGGCGTTGGTGGTGGTGATGCCAGCCGCTTCGGCGAGCGCTGCGAGGCTCTGACCTTCCAGGTCCACCCTGCGCAGGGCCTCTGCGTACTCCGGCTTCAAAGTGGTGGAGAGGGCAGAGATGCAGGTGCATACGGTCCTTTCCAGTTCGGTTGCATCCTCAGTGGACAGCAGGTTGTCACCGACCCATTCGCGAAGGGCGTGCTCCTCGCGCTTCTGGCGCCGGTGGCGGTCAATGAGTGCGTTGCGCAGCAGTCGATAGAACCAGGCCACCGCGCGCTCCTCCTGGCGCAGGGTGCCCCTAGTTTCTACCCCCTTGAGGAGCGCGGTCTGGAGGACCTCTTCGGCCCCCTCGGCACTGCCGATACGCGGCGTCAGAAAGGCGAGGAATCGCTGCCGGTTATGGAGCAGGAGCGTGAGCGTCTCTGGGCTCATGGGCTGGACCTTTCAACTCGCCGCACGGGTTGACTCCCCTTCGGGTGCCTGCGTAACGCTGGCCCGCTCAGGGGGGCTCAGGAGGGGCGCTTGTCGCCCACCCCCGAACACGGAATAGAGGACCGGAAGCACGACCAGGGTGAGCAGTGTGGAGGAGAGGATGCCGCCGATAACCACGGTGGCGAGAGGTCGCTGGACTTCCGCTCCCACGCCTGTGTTGAGAGCCATGGGCAGAAATCCGATGGCGGCTACGGCGGCCGTCATCAGCACGGGCCGCAGGCGTGAAAGGGCCGCTTCGCGGATGGCTTCGCTCAATGCGTGGCCTGCATCGAGGAGGGAGCGCACGCGTGAGACGAGCACCATGTCTCCCAGCACCGACACCCCGGAGAGGGCGATGAAGCCCACCGCGGCGGAGATGGAGAAGGGCAGTCCCCGCAGCAGGAGCGCGAGCACTCCGCCCACCAGTGCGAAGGGCACGCCCGCGAAGATGCGCACGGAGTCGAGGACGCGCCGGTAGGTGAGGTAGAGCAGGAGGAAAATGAGGGCCAGGGCTAGCGGCACCACGATGAGCAGGCGCGCCTGGGCACGCTCCAGGTGCTCGAATTGTCCGCCGAAGCGGAGGTAGTAGCCCGCGGGCAGCTCCAGCTTCTCGTCCAGCGCGTGGCGCACCGCCTCGACAAAGCCGCCGAGGTCTCGGTCGCGCACGTTGGCCTGCACGACGATGCGGCGCTTGCCCCACTCGCGCTGGAGCGTAGTGGGCCCGGACACCTCGCGGATGCGGGCAAGCCGCCCCAGCGGCACGCGTGCATCCCCTGGCCCCGTCACCGGTATGGTGGCCAGCTTCGCCGGGTCATCCCGGTACTCCTCGGACAGACGCACGGCCAGGTCGAAGCGCCGCTCGCCCTCGCGCACCTCGCCCACGCTCCGGGTGCCCACCGCCTCGACGATGTCGAGCACCGCACGGGTGGAAATGCCATGACGGGCCACGGCCTCTCGGTCCACTGTCACCTCGAGCACGGGCTGGCCCGTCAGCTGCTCCACGGTGACGTCGGCGGCGCCTGGGATGGCCTTGACCACGCCCTCAATCTCACGGGCCTTGGCCTTCAGCACGTCCAGGTCGTCCCCGAAGAGCTTGATGCCCACGTCGCTGCGCACGCCTGCAATCATCTCGTTGACGCGCATCTCGATGGGCTGGAGGAATGCCATGCGCATCCCGGGCAGGTCCGCCAGCTCCGCCTTCATCTCCGCCACGAGTTCGTCCTGAGTGGAAGCCCGCCTCCAGGCCTCGCGCGGCTTGAGGGTGATGAAGACGTCGGACAGCTCGATGCCCATGGGGTCCGTGGCCACCTCCGCCGTGCCGGTGCGCGTCCACACGCGCTGAACCTCATCAGGAAACCGGGCGAGCAGCACCTTCTCAATCTTGGTGCCATAGCGGACGGACTCGGTGAGGGACACCTCGGCCAGGCGCACGGTGTTGATGACGAGCGTGCCTTCGGAGAGGCGCGGAACAAATTCGCTGCCGAGCTGCGTGGCGGCGATGAGTGCACCCACGACGAGGAGCCCCGCGCCGGCGAGGACGGCCCGAGTGTGGGTGAGGGCCCAGTCGAGGACCGGCTGGTAGCAGCGCTTGAGGAAGGTGACGAGGCGCGGCTCGCGGTGGTGCCCTCCGCCACGCTTCAAGGCGAAGGATGCCAGCACCGGCATCAACGTCATGGAGAGCAGCGCGCTGCCGAGCAGGGCGAAGATGACTGTGAGCGCCATGGGGCGGAACAGCTTTCCCTCCACGCCCTCCAACGCGAGGATGGGCAGGTACACCACCATGATGATGAGCTCACCGAAGAGGGTGGGACCGCGCACCTCGACGGCGGCGTCGCGCACCACCTCGAGGATGGACCGACTCCCCCTGGCCTCGGCGAGCCGCCGCTCCGCGTTCTCCACGAGGATGACGGAGGAGTCGACGACGAGCCCGAAGTCGATAGCCCCCAACGACATGAGGGTGCCGGCGATGCCGAAGCGCAGCATTGCGTTGAATGCGAACAGTAGGGACAGGGGAATGGCCGCCGCGACGATGAGCCCTGCGCGCCAGTTGCCCAGGAAGAGGAAGAGGACGGCGATGACGAGGAGCGCGCCCTCCAGGAGATTGGTTCGCACCGTGCGCAGCACGTGGTCCACCAACTCGGTGCGCTCGTAGACGGGCTCCACGGAGACGTCTTGGGGCAGGGTGCGCTTCACCTCGTCGAGCCGTTGCGCCAACGCCTTCGTCACTGTGTGGGAGTTCTCCCCCACCAGCATGAAGCCCAGGCCCAGGACGGCTTCGCCTTCACCGTCCGCCGTGGTGGCGCCCCGGCGGATTTCATGGCCGACCTCCACGCGGGCCACATCCCGGATGCGCACGGGCACGCCGTTGTGCGCCGCGACGACGACGTCCTCGACGGCCTTGCCGTCCTCCAGGACACCCACGCCGAGGACGAGGCTCGCCGCGCCCCCGCGCTCTACAATGCCGCCCCCCACGTTCGCGTTGTTCTCCTCCAGCGCGCGGTAGACGTCCTGCAGCGAGAGATTGAATTGCTGTAAGCGGCGCGGCTCCACGACGACGTGCCACTGCTTCTCCTGGCCGCCCCAGGCATTCACCTCTGCCACGCCAGACACGCTGCGCAACTGTGGAGCGATGACCCAGTCATGCAGCGTGCGCAGCTCCTCGAGGCTCTTCGTCTGGCTCTTGACGAGGTAGTGGAAGACCTCGCCCAATCCTGTGGCCACCGGCCCCATCGTCGGGCGCTCGATGCCCGCGGGGACGGCGACCCGGCCGAGCCGCTCGGCAACTTGTTGCCTCGCGAACCACAGGTCCGTGCCGTCGCTGAATTGGAGCGTCACCTGGGACAGGCCGAACTTGGAGATGGAACGCAGCTCGCTGACGTGGGGCAGGCCCGACAGCGCCTGCTCGATGGGGATGGTGAGTTGCCGCTCCACCTCGATAGGGGTGAGGGCCGGGGCCATGGTGTTCACCTGCACCTGCGTGGGCGTGGTGTCAGGGATGGCGTCGATGGGCAGTGCCCGGAAGGCCAGCAGGCCTGAAATGACGAGGGCCAGGGTGCCAAGGAGGACGGCCCAGCGGTGTGCTAGGGACCAGTCGATGACTCGGGTCAGCATGGGACTATTCGCCTCCCTCTGTCTCGCAGCAGCCCGCACCGATGGACTCCTTGAGGATTTCCGTCTTGAGGAGGAAGGCGCCAGTGGTGACGACTTCCGCACCAGCGGAGAGTCCCTTCACCACGGCGACTTCTTCACGGGTGCCGGCACCCAGCTCCACCACGACGGGCTCATAGAGGCCTGCGCCCTTCTTCACGAAGACGAGCGTGCGGCCCTCGGCGCGTTGGATGGCCTCACGGGGGACCAGCACGGACTCCTGCTCGGCGGCCACCTGCACCCTGGCGCGGAGGAAGAGCCCCGCCTTGAGGGCGCCGTCCGGGTTTGGCAGCTCCACGCGGGCGCGCACGGTGCGGGTGGCCGGGTCCACGGATGCGCCCACGCGGGTGAGGGTTGCCTCACGCGTCTCGCCGGGCATGCTCTCGAATGAGAGCGTGACGCGCTGGCCCGCGCGCACCATTCCCGCGTCTGCTTCGGGCACCTCTAGGAGGGCCCACATGGTGTCCAGGTCAGCGATATGGAGGAGCGTCTGCCCCGCACCCACCTGCCTGCCGGGGACGGCGTCACGTGCCACCACGGTGCCGGAGAAAGGCGCCGTCATCACGTAGGTCCCCTGCTGGCTGCGGACGGAGGCCCCTGCGGCGGTCAGGGATGCGCGGGCCGCGTCGCGCTCGGCCTCGGCCTCGGCCACCTCCGCCTGGGCTTGCTCCAGGTCCTTGCGTGCGCTGATGCCCCGCTCGACGAGCGACTGCTCGCGTGTGAGCGCGGCGCGCGCGACTCCAAGCCGTGCCTGGCCCGCGGAGAGGCGCCCCTGGTCCGCGCCCACGGCGCCGGAGGTCACCACCACGAGGGCTTGCCCGGCCTTCACCTCGTCGCCGACGTCCACTCGGACTTCCAGAACCAGCGCATCGCTTCGGGCCGATAGCTGAGCCATCCGGTTGTTGTTGAAGGCGAGCTGACCAACAACGTCGAGGGTGCGAGAAAAGGGCCGCTTCTCCACGCGACGTGTCTGGATGCCTGCCTCTCGCGCGGTTTCGGCGGAGGCGAGGCGAACGCGCGTTCCTGGCTCGGGGAAGGTGGGGGGCTCCGCCCCCGCCGCCTTCACCAACTCCGGGTGGCAGTACGGGCAGACGGACTCTGGAAAGCCGTGCTCTCGGCAGTAGTCGCCCGCCTCGATGAACTTCGCGACGAGCGCCGGGTTGCACTTGGTGCACTTCGACTCGGGGACCGAGTGCTCCTTGCACCAGTCCTTTGGCGCGGTGGCCTGTGCGGTGAAGGTGAGGTTCGGGTTGCACTGGAGGCACTGGGACTCTGGCACTCCGTGCTCCTTGCACCAGTCATCTTGTGCCTTGAAGACGTCGATGAGGTCCGGGTTGCACCGGGTGCACAGCTCCGCCGGCACCTTGTGTTCGCACAGATGTAGGGACTGGGAGGATCCGGAAGCGCCTCCCGCGGCGGCCGGAGGCGCGGAGGACTTCTCCGCCACGGCGGGCTTCGACTCCTTCGAGCAGTTGGCTGCGCCCAGCGCGAGCAGGGCCAACAGCATCACCGGACCGACGCGGGAGGCTGGCATCATCTACTTCACGCCCTTCTTGGATAGTTCTGGGTTGCAGATGGAGCACTGGGACTCAGGTCGCTCATGCTCCGCGCACCAATCCCCCTTGGTCTTGAAGACGGCAGCCAGCTTCGGGTTGCAGCGAGTGCACAGAGACTTCTGGACGCCGTGCTCACACTTGGGCTTCTCGGCCTCAGCGGACTGGGCCTTTTCGGTGGCCTTGGGCTCCTCGGCCAGCGCGGGGAGGACGGGAACGGTGAGAAGCGAGACGACGATGGACAGGATTCGCAACGAACGCATGAGGAAACTCCAGCCGGGGCAGTCGCCCACGACGGTGAATGCCCGCGCGAGAGTGCGCGGGGAGGATGGACAGGGCTTCAGGCGAAGAGGACGCACATGCGCACGCACGGACCCGGCAGGGCTCGCGCACGGCACACGTCTCCCGTGAAAGGAGGCGTCAGGCTCTAGGTGGTTGGAAGATGTCGGCAGCAGTCCCAGAAAGGACTGGCTCATCCACGCGGCTGCGCACCAGCAGCGGTGCGGGCGCGGCCTCGAGGTTCCCCATGACGGGAACCGGTGCAGGGGCTGCTCTCAGCGGGCAGCACGGGCACAGGACGCAACTGGGGGCGCAGTCCGTGCAGTCATCGCCTTCATCCTCCATGCAGTCGGCGTGCGTGTCCGAAGCGAAGGCCAGCGTCTGGAAGACGCCGCCCGTCGTCAGGACGAGGAGCACGACCATGAGTCGCAAGAGGAGATGCATCCAGTAGGTGGCTTACAAAGACCCAGGGCAGGTGTCAATCCGTCGAGCCGGTCGCCCGGATGGCACGCTCGCGGGTCAACCTTTCCAGGAGGCGTCGCATGGCGCTGGAGTCCCAGTCTCGTGGACCAGGGAAGCGGGCGACCAACTGTCCTTTGACGACGAGGATGCTCGCGGGGAGCTGCTCAACGCCGAATGCGCGGGCGACGTTCTCGTCCTCATCCAGGCGCAGGAGGAGTTCCGGTGGGGATGGGCCTTCGAAGAAGGACTCCACGGCCTTGAGGTTCGCATCGTGGCTGAAGACGACGACCCGCAGTCCCTCGGGAGGGGATTTTGCCAGGGCAAGGAGCTGGGGCGTCTCCTCGCGACAAGGAGGGCACCAGGAAGCCCAGAACACCACCAGCAGCGCGCGCGAGTCCGGTGCGCCCGCGACTACTGGTGCAGGTCCAGCAAGCCGGATGTAGCTGGGCGGAGGCTCGCTCCGACAGGCCCAGGTCATCGCTAGCAGGAAGAGCGCCAGCACGCATGGGGGGCGATGGATGCGCATCACGCCAGACGGTATCTCACGGTACGGCGCCGGGGCGCCACGAGGTGCGCGGCTCAGCAACCAACAGTTCCCCACCGTCATCGACCAGGGCTCGTGGCGGTGCGGCTCTCATCTCAAGGGCTGCTGCGGGCGTCCATGCGGCAACCATGGGATTCCTGCACCTGCCTGTAGTAGCAGGAGCACTTCGTCTTCTTGCTCCATTGCGAGGTCCTGCCCTGTGATGTTGCTGCGCGCCTTCGGGCTCTTTGTCCTCACGGCGCTGGCCGAGGTGATTGGCTGCTACCTTCCCTACCTCTGGCTTCGCGAGGGTAGGGCGGCGTGGTTGCTCCTCCCGGCGGCCGTGAGCTTGGCGGTCTTCGCATGGCTCCTGACGCTCCACCCCACCGGAGCCGCCCGCACGTATGCCGCCTATGGAGGCGTGTACATCGCCGTCGCGCTCATCTGGCTGTGGCTCGTGGAGGGCGAGAGGCCCACCCCTTGGGACATCGTTGGTGCGCTCGTCGCCATGACGGGAATGGCTATCATCGTGCTCGGCCCCCGAAAGTAGCGGGTCTGCCTATTCGTCCGTGTTCCAGTATTGCTGCGCGCGGGAGCCCGGCGCGCCCGCAAGCATCGGCGAAGCTCGCTCGATGGGGACGTCGTTGGTGGGGCCGTTCGGGGGCGATGCATTGCGGCGATGGGCTCTGCCACGAAGACAGGGCGCTGTTGCCAGGGGACTCCAACAAGCTGCTTCTGGGGTGGCGGTCCTTCGCGCTGCATCCATTGGTTGAGCGAATCGCCCATGAGCATGAAGTAGTCGTTCTGCATATCGGCCTGTGGTTCGTCGAATCCATCGAGCTTGCGACCGAGGCTGGCGTCAAGCAATTCCGAGGTGCGGATCCTGACGTGATGGTCTAGTGGACTAAACCTATTGGGTTGTGTTTATCGGTGCAGGCGGGAGATTTTCCCTGAAGGAACTTGCCGCCTTGGGGCGGCCGTAGCTGTGCTGCGGCCCTTCATGTCCGACTTCCGCGAGGCCCTTGAATCGATTTTGGAAGCCCAGTGCTCCGAGCACCCAGGCTTCTCCGCCGCCATCGCCTGTGCTCGTTGCGGCACCTTCACGTGTGCCTTCTGTGCCTCGTCCCGGGCGGGCCTGTGCCTTCGGTGCCTTCATGCGGCTCCAGAGCTGGCGACGCGCAGGGCCCGGCTCGCGGCATGCCTTGTCGATGGTGCTGCGCTCCTGCTCCCGTCCCTGTTCCTGGGCGTGCTTCGGTGCCTGGCCATTCCGGACGAGGCGGCGATGAAGGCTCCGGTCGTCTACGCCCCGGCGCTCCTCGTGTTGCTCGTGCAGGCGAACCTGATTCGAGGGACTGGGGCGAGCCTCGGCAAGCGGCTCCTGGGGATACGCGTCGTCCGCGGAGACGGACTTCCAGCGGAGGTGTGGCGGATCGCCTTGCTGAGGAACGCGCTCCCGATGGCGCTCTGCGGCTACTGCGTCTGGCTGGGCCTCGTGGACGCGCTCTTCCTCGTTGGGGAGGAGCGGCGATGCCTTCACGACTGGGTGGCCGGCACCCGCGTCGTGAAGGCTCCTCGAGCGTAGCGCTCTTTCGCTGCGCGGTTCGTGACTGGCTGAAGCGTTGGGTTCGGAGTCCCTTCCCAGCGAAGGGAGAATGAGAGGCGATGACATGGAGGGAGAGGTGAAGTCTGGGCGTCCCCGCTGGTTGGCCGGGCTGGTGTGCGTGGTGGTGGTGCTGTCCATGGGGTGTTCCCGGCCGTGGAAGCGGGAAGACATCAGGACGTGGGAGGGCTGCTGTGAGGGGGCTGACGCGTGCCTTGCGCTGCTGCAGGAACTCCACGGCCCCGACATGGGGGAGAAGTGGCTGCCGCCGGAGCAGGCGTGTGCCTCCTGGAAGTTGGGGCGCGTGGGGGAGGACGTCGTCCCTCGGCTGATTTCGCTGCTTCGGCATTCGGACCGTCGCGTGCGCGGCGGTGCA
>NZ_JABXEM010000131.1:0-30026 GCF_013372595.1 Myxococcus sp. AM011 | reverse complement strand
TATAAGAGACAGCCCCCTGCGCCTCCCGCGCCCAAGCAGGAGCCGGCGGGCCACTCGGCGCGCAGCAGCTTCCAGTCCGGGCGGCGTCCCACGATGGACCTGTCCGGCGGCGCGAGTCCCGCGAGCACGCTGCGCACGGAGGTGTTGGGGGACGGCAAGGCGAACTGCCTGGAGAAGGCCAACAGCCTGTCGAAGCCAGGGGACCAGGTGCTGCTGCTCGGCGACTCGCGCGACAGCGTGGGCCACGCGCTGGTGCGCAAGCCGGGCGGCGGAATCGTCGACCCGAACGAGCCCGGAAAGACGTATGCGAATCTCTCCGAGTGGAAGGCGACGCATGCGGCCTATGGACAGCCCGTGGCGGTGCCGGACGCGCAGCTCGCGCGCATCCTGTCCGTGCCTCCGGGCCCCGCGCGCGAGGCGCTCATCCACGGCTTCGGCCTGACGGGCGCCGCGAGCCGCTCGGTGGCGGATGACGCGGCGGCGACGACGGGGGGCGCGGCGGAGCCCGAGAAGCCGAAGGAGCTGGTGGACCTGTCGCCGTCCATCGGCATCTCGACCGACGGCACCATCAAGGTGGGCATCAAGGCCGAGTTCAAGCCCTTGGAGGGGGAGAAGAAGAAGGGCGAGCTGAAGGGCACCATCAGCGGCGGCGCCTACGCGGAGACGGAGGTCAAGCTGAGCTGGAATCCCACGGAGCCCACCGCGGACGGTCGCCACCTCATCACCGTCACGTTCGAGGCCACCGGCGGACTCAAGGGCGGCGCGGGAGTCGAGGCCGGCGAAGTGGGCCCGTTCGGTGTGGAGGTGGGCGCGGAGTCCGGAAGCAAGAAGTCGGTCAGCTTCGAACTCGCGCTCACCGAGGGAGAAATCGGCGAGCTCATCATGAACCCCGGCGGCTTCCAGGTGCCCACGCTGAGCGACCCGCTGGCGCTGCCGCCGGGCAGCAAGCTGGTCGTGGATGCCTCCGACTTCGTGACGACGTCGAACGGGCTGTCCATCGGGCCCCTGAAGCTCAGCGGGGAGAACGGCAAGGAGCAGACGCAGTCGGTGGCGGTGGAGCGCACGGGAGACACCACGGTGCGCGTGACGGTGGGCCCGGAGGAGACGCTCACGTCGAAGCTGGAGCTGGGCCTGGAGTTGAGCATCAAGGGACACAAGGTGGGCGGCGGCATCGGCTCCGAGCACAGCTACACGCAGGGCAACTCCGCGAGCGTGGAGTTCGACCTGGGCACGCCCGAGGGCCGCACGGCCTACGAGACCTTCGTCCGCGAGGGCACGCTCCCCACGCAGACGGGCCCGGGCGTCCTGGACGTGCGCACGCAGCAGACCTGGTCCCAGGAGGGCTCGCTCAGCGCGGAGTTGAACCTGACGAAGTTCGTCGGCTTCGAGCACCAGTTCTGGGACGAGCGCCTGACGGAGACGGTGACGACGGTGAACGGCCAGACGACGGTGACGGCCGAGGGCAGGGTGGCGGGCACCGACAACGCGTTCGAAATCCAGTTCTCCCTCAACCCCGACGGCTCGCGGAAGTTCGAGGGGATGAGCATGGACATCCTCCAGTACGGCGGCACCGAGTTCACCACCATCACCGTGACGGGCGCGGAGGGACTGGCGAACGTCCAGAACGTCGCCGCCCGGCAGGCCCAGGACATGGTGGTGGGCTTCTTCGCGGACTCCAGTGACCCGGCCGCGCTCGCGGCCCAGCGCCAGAAGCTCAAGGCCGAGGGGGAGCCCTTCGCCACGCTGGCGATGACGCCGGCAGACCCGGGCTACAGCCACGAGGCCTGGCTCACCGCGTATCGCGACTTCGACGCGACGCACGACTACCTGCCCGATGTGCCCGTCACCACGATGACGTTGATGGAGGCCACGCCGGAGTCGATGCCGACGGCGCTCTTCATCAGCCTGGGCGCCGCGGGCCACGTGGACCAGAACCCGCTCGCCACGAGGACGGACGGCACGACGGCCAGCTACAACATGCCGGGGTGGATTGACCTGGGCCTGGGGCAGATGCCGGGCGTCGAGGTGAAGTGACGCGACGCCCGCGCGAGTTGCAAGGGTAGGACCAACGGGCCTCGAGACATGTCGGCCCGGTGAGAGAGCAGGGAGTCTGTCGCCATCCGGCAAGCATCAGCGGCGTGCCGGGGAACATGGCGACTCCCTCGTCGTATCCGGGATGACCACCCGCGCCTTCGTGGGTGGCTCCATCCCGGGGGTCCTCATGAAGCCTTTTCCTTGCTCACGTGGAGCATGGCGCTCGCTCTGCGTCGTGCTCTCCTTTCTCCTGTCCGCTTGTGACGAATCCCCCGCCCCAGGCGGCGGCGATGCCGGGCCCCCACCGTGGGACGGCACCTCCACTCCGCTGGAGGACCTGGGCGACGTCGTGGAGACCGGTCGCCATGACGCGTGCCAGTTCATCAATCCGGAGAGCCTCGACCCGCTCCTCTGCGAGCGCCTCACGGCCTTCGACCTGTCGAGCTGTTCGCCGGGCGAGCTCTCCGGCGCGGAGGGGCAGGGCATCTTCCAGGTCAATCTCCGAGGGGAGATGCGCGTACGGGCCGGTCAGCCCACCACCACCTCCATCTCCCGCAACACCGTCAGCGTCCGGCTTCACACCGACGGCACGCCGGATGCCATGAACAGCGGGCCGCTCGTCGCCCGCGTGACGGAGGGCGGCACGTTCTTCCTCGCGGGGAGACGCAGCCTCGCGATTCCCTCGGGAAACATCATCACCACCACCGCGCTCGCCGGCTGCCATGTCCCCGCGCCCGGGGTCATCACCGGCTGCTACGTGTCCTGCTCCAGTGACGCGCGGTTCGGAAAGACACTCGGCACCTTCGTGGCCCAGCGCATGACCTGGGCCGCGGGGGAAGGCGAGTCCTCCGGGGGCCTCTCGCTCGTGTCCGAGGCAGCCACGCCCGTCAGCAGGGCCGTGGACCTCTTCGTGGCCAAGGAGCACGCCTACGTCGTCTCACTGAACGCCTCGCCCCGACTGGGCGGACTCAGCGTCTTCGACGTGAGGGACAGGCGCAATCCCGTCCTCAAGAAGACGCTGTCCCTGCCGGATGACACGGATTGGAACGGCGTCTGGGCCAAGGACGATGCGCTCTACATCGCCAGCAATTCCTCGGGGCTCGTCATCCTCGACATCCGCGAGCCGGCCAATCCCATCTTCGTTCGCCGGGCCGAGGGCCCCTACAGCGTCCACACCGTGCTCGTCGACGGAGACCGGCTGTATGCCAATGCACCCGGCACGGGCACCTATGTCTATGACGTGTCCAAGCCCCTGGAGCCCACGCTGCTCCAGATTGTCACGCCGACACCGGGAGGCTTCAGCGGAGGTCCCCACGACGTCTTCGCCTACCAGGGCCGCCTCTACATCAGCAACGCGGAGTCAGGCTATTCCATCATGGACATCACCGACCTGAACGACGTGCGCCACCTGGGGGACTACCTCCGGCCAGACCTGGCCGGCTACGCGCACCACAGCGCGGTGGGGACCTTCGCGGGCCGCACCATCGCCTTCGAAGGGGGCGAGTTCAATGGCTCTCACGTGCGGGTGCTCGACGTCACGGACCCGGCGAGCATCTCCCTCATCGCGACCCACCGCATGCGGCCCACCGTGTCCATGCACAACCTGCTCTTGCGGGGCCATCTGCTCTACGTCGCCTGGTACCACGAGGGGCTGCGGGTCCTGGACGTCTCGAACCCCACCCAGCCGAGGCAGGTCGCCCACCTCAACACCTTCCGCGAGGCCGACCCGGGACGCGGGCACGGCCTCTTCGAAGGCACCTTCGGGGTCCGCATCCCCGGCGATGGCTACGTGTACCTCGTGGACTCGACGCGCGGGCTCATCATCACCCACGAGCTGTAGCGGCTTTGGGGCTGCTCAGAGCGGCTTCTTCAGGGCGTGCTCCTGCCGGGCCCGCTCGAGCAGCTCATCCCGGGACAGCGTCTGGAGGGCCCCGTCCTTGCCCGGCACCTGGAGCGTGAACTCCCGGATGGGGCCCTTCACGAGGTACTCCTGGTCCCTCGCCGTGTTGACCAGGGCGCGCTCGCGGTAGGTGAAGCTGGACTGCGCGGGGTCCACACCCACCGACGGCATCAGCGCCCGCTCCTCGGCGGTGGGCTGCCAGAGCGGCTGGGGACGGGGCTGGCTGCGCAGCACGGCCGTCTCGTCCAGCGCGCTGTCCGGGTGGGTCCGGATGTCGCGCTGGATGTCGAATGGGTCCAACACCACGCCGCCCCGGGGCTCCTGCGAGGGATTGGTGACGATGAGGTTCTTCCCATACATCGGCTTGTCGACGAGCTGGTGGGGCGCCGTCCCGTCCACGCCCGTCGGCAGGCCGCTGAAGGACGTGAAGGGGCTCTTCTCCTTGTACTCCTGCTTGCCGTCGACGTGCAGCGCCACGGGCGTCGCGCCGTCCTTGTCCACGGGCAAGAGCGTGCCCTTCGCGTCGATGGCCGCCTTGTGCGTCCCGAACTCGGGCTGGATGGGCTTGAAGGGATGGTTGTCCCGCCGCGAGAGGAGGACATCCGGACGCAGCCGGGGCGTCTGGAGGTTGTTGCCTCCGTGCCGGCGGTCCTCGGCGCCCATGATGTCGCTCATCAAGTCGTGACTGTTGTTGCGCGCACGGGTCTCCTGCGCGATTCGCGAGGGGCTCTTCGTGGGCGCGGGGGGCAGGTGCGTGGGCGGCCGGGTGGAGTAGGGCCGCGCATTCGGGACGGACTTCGGCAACGCCGTGACGAGACGCTTGAGCATGACAGCTTCCTTTTGGATGGAGCATGAGGTGCGAGGCCTCGTGCATTTGTAGGAATTGTCAGGCGGACGCGCGCCGGGTTGCGCGAGCAGGCATCGGTCGATGGGGGGATGCCACGCGGACGACGCATCTTCTCAAACGTCGCTACACGCGCGGCGCCGGGCCAGCTAGGAAGGTGTCCTTCTTCCACGCGGACACGAAGGGACACGACATGGACCTCATCGGACAGCTCTCGCAGCAGCTCGGAGTCGATGGCACGCAGGCGCAGGGACTCGCGGGGGGCCTGCTGAAGCTGGTGCAGGGCACCGTCAAGGAGAAGCTCGGCCCGGACACCGCGAACCAGTTGGGCCAGGCCATCCCGGAGATGGACCGGTGGCAGCAGGCCGCGCCTGCCGCCGAGCCGGAAGGGGGCGGGCTGATGGGCGCGCTCGGCGGGCTCATGGGAGGGCAGGGTGGCGCGGGAGGATTGATGGGCGCGCTGGGCGGCGCCGCGGCGCAGGGGGCGGAGGTCGCCGCCGTCGTCTCGCTGCTCGGCCGCTTCAACCTGGATGCGAGCAAGGCCGCCCTCGTCGCCCCGCTGCTGCTCGACTTCCTCAAGTCGCGGCTGGACCCCGCGCTCGTCGGCAAGGTCCTCTCCGTCCTCCCCATGCTCACCGGAGGCGCCGGTGGTGGCGACTCCGGTGGCGGGCTGGGTGGGATGCTGGGCGGCCTGCTCGGCGGCCGCTGAGCACCGGGGGCTAGTAGGGCTTGTCGCCCTTCACCACGCCGAAGGCGGACGCCTCCATGAAGACGCCGTTCACCGTCGTGCCCCCGTTGTGGATGGCGGGGAAGATGGGCTGCATGCTCTGGGGGAACCCGAAGGCCGGCTTGGTCAGCGTGTCGAGACGGCCGAGCTGCTCGGCCGTCAGCTTCACCGAGAGGGCGCCCACGTTGTCCTCCAACTGCGACAGCCGCCGCGCGCCGATGATGGTGGAGCTCACGCCCGGCTGCGCCTGCACCCAGGCCAGCGCCACGCGCGCCACGGTGCTCTTCTGCTCGCGGGCGATGGCCGCCAGCTCGTCGACGAGCGCGTAGGTCTTCTCGTTCAGGTACGAGTGGATGAAGGCGCCCCGGTCCCCCTTCACTTCTCCGGCGTTCGCGCGGGTGTACTTGCCGCTGAGCGCGCCGCTCTTGAGGGGAGACCACGGGGTGATGCCGAGCCCGAGCTCCAGGGCCATGGGCACCAGCTCCTGCTCGACGCTGCGCTCCAGCAGGGAGTACTCAATCTGCAACCCGACGAACGAGGACCAGCCCCGGAAGTGCGCCATCACGTTGGCCTGGGCAATCTTCCACGCGGGCGTGTCGGAGACGCCGAGGTAGCGGACCTTGCCGGCTCGAACGAGGTCCTCGAGCGCGGCCATCGTCTCTTCAATGGGCGTGTGGATGTCCCAGTTGTGCAGCCAGTACAGGTCGATGTAGTCGGTCTGCAGGCGGCGGAGCGAGTTCTCGCACGCCGAGATGATGGACTTGCGGCCGGAGCCTCCGCCGTTCGGGTCCCCGGGGTAGAGGTTCCCGCTGAACTTCGTGGCAATCACCAGCCTGTCCCGGCGCGCCGGGTGGCGCCCGACGTGGTCGCCGATGATCTTCTCGGAGTGGCTCTTCGTATAGAAGTTCGCGGTGTCGATGAAGTTGCCGCCGAGCTCGATGTACCGGTCGATGATGTGCTGGGACTCCTCGACGCTGGACCCCCAGCCGAGGTCTTCACCGAACGTCATGGCACCGAGGCACAGCGGGCTCACGCGCAGGCCGGAACGGCCGAGCGTCACGTAATGGTCCAGCGGCATTTGAGGCTCCAGGGCGTGTTACATTGTAGGGACGACGAATTAGTTCAAGATGGAATTGGGTTAATGCTGAACCAATTTCCGCGCAAGGAGCCATGTCGAAAATCGACCCGGCGAGAATCTGGTCGCTCAACCACCGGCTGTTGATGGCGGTGATTTCCAGTGTCGCCTCCGACATCACCGCGTTGGGCCTCGAGACGAAGGAGTTGTTCGTGCTCGCGGACGTGGACGCGCACCCCTATCCGGCCGAGCTGGCGGCGTCCCTCTGCATCCCCAAGCCGTCGGTGACGCTGTACGTGAAGCGGCTCGAGGCCGCGGGCTTCCTGCGCCGTGAAATTGACACCGCGGACCTGCGGCGGCACCGGCTGCAGCTCACCCCGGCCGGCCGCAAGGTGATGCAGCAGGGGACCTCGCTGCTCTCCCAGGCGTTCGGCGAGAGGCTCGGGCGGCTGAGTGCCACCCAGCAGGCGGAGCTGCGAGTCCTGCTGGAGAAGATGAGCTGACCCTCCACGGGGCCGGGCTTGCGCACCAGCGCCGCGCGGCCTGTCGGAACGCGGCGGCGTTCCTACGGAACGCAGGGCCCTCATGCGGAGGGCGCGCTGGTTCCACGCAGGCCAGGCGCGCGGGGTCAAACGCGACACGTCGCCGCGCACTCGGAGTCGTGGCCTGAAGCGCACTCACCTTGTGAGGTCGTCACGGCCGTTCGAGGGGCGGGGCCCGCCGTCCGACGGAGCCTCTCCGGGTCCTGCGCGGCACCCTCACGAGGGGGTGAAGCACGGCACGAAATGTGGATTGCTGGGCGACATGCCGAGTGTCTACACCGTGTGTTTCTGTGGAACCGCCTGTGCGCGAGACGAGGGCGAAGTCACGCGCTACTGGGACTACAAGTACTTCGGGTTCCTGGCGAAGAACGACCGGCGCCTCATCAGCGACAAGGACATCTTCGACAAGGGCACGGGCTACATCCCGGTCCGGCTCCACACGGAGATCTCCGCCGGCCTTCGCGACACGAAGAAGAGCATCACCGTGCGCGGCGTCGGCGAGAACGACTGGCACGACCAGATGGACACCTGCGACCCGCTGGACAGCACCCTGCCCAAGGCGCCGGGGGAGCTGCGCGAGTACGCCCAGAGCTACTCGAAGGGCAACCAACGGTCCATGCTGGGCCAGGCGACGGGCTGGGCCGACGCGGCGCTCGCGCTGCATGCCGCGAGCAGCGCCGCGGCCAGCGGGGCGGAGCAGTACAACTTCGTGGGGCACAGCCGCGGCGCGGTCGAGTCCATCATGGCCGCCTGGTTCCTGTATGCCTATGGGGGGGACACCTTTCGAAACATCCCCATCAACATCTTCGCCATCGACCCCGTTCCGGGGACGGGCGGGTGGTACAGCATCCAGACCCAGTTGCCCCCCAATGTCGTCAACTATGTCGGGGTCTACGCCTGGGACCATCTGGATACGGGCTTCAGCGCGGTGATTCCCCGGCCCAACGCGTCGATGACCGGGCAGGAGGCCCACGCGGCCATCGAGGGCCGGGGACTGGGGACCACGTGGCAGACGCTCGCGAACAACCGCCAGCTGGCGGACCCGCTCCTCGCCTCCGACCTTCCAAAGCCCGAGCGGTATCGGCTCTACGCCACCCGGGGCCGCCACAGCACCGTCGCGGGAATCGGCACCACCGATGGTCTCTATGACGCCTCCAAGTTCAGCGACGATGTCGCGGCGGTCCCCAGGCTCCTCTACCGGATGGCGAGGGGTTATCTGACCCGGTGGGGAACGACCTTCCACACGAAGAGCGGGGTCCAGGATGGCATCAGACAGCTGAGAAAGAGAATCCATACGGCTCATTCTCATTTCGACGCCATGGCCGGCGGCCAGACACGGACGTCTCGTTACTACACGCGGCAGTCCGTCCGGCGTGTCTCCTCCATCCACGGCAGTCTTGGCTGGGACAAATACTACCTCGAGGACGTGGTGGGGACTCCCCCGTACAAGCTGGCCTATCCCTGCACCATCGAACAGGCCGGTGGTGGATGGGTGGACTGGACGTTCCTGTGATTCAGGCCGTGGTTTCCAAGAGGTAGCGCCCGCTCAAGCGAGGAGTGCGAAGACAATGAGTCAGATTGATGCGGTGCGAAGCAAGGTCGACCCACGCTATTTCAATCAGTTGAGCGGGCCGAGCTATGTGAGGGTCCTGGATACGCCTCGCATCTGGGGGCTCGACTTTGGCCCGGGCATCATGGAGCAGGCCCGGAAGCGCACCAGGGATTTCGAGAGAGCCATTGTCGAAATCATCCAGAAGTCCAAGTTCCGCTGTGACGTGGCCTCGCTCAACAGCCCGGACCCCGAATGGGCCAAGGTGATTCTGGGGGCGATGGATGCCGCGCTGACCGAGGACATGGGGCGCACGAAGCGCACCCAGTTCCGGTTCCTGTTCGGGCAGACCCCCATGCTCATCATGAACGGCACGGCGCCCCCGCTCATCGACTTCCAGGGCGCGCTCATCCGGCTGGTGAGGGCAAGAACGCGACACTGGAAGAAGAAGCCGGAGATCTGGATGGGGAAGTTCTACCGCCTCCGGGAGGGGCTGCTCTCCGGGCTCTACGCCAGCTTCGCCTCCAGCCTTCCGAGCTGGTTGGTGGCGGAGGGGGATGATGACTTCACCAAGATGACCTGGAATCACTCGAAGATCATCGCGGTGGATGGCGCCGAGTCCCTGGTGGGAGGGCACAACCTCAACATGGACCTGTTCACCAGCTATCCGCCCGTCCATGACGTGTCGGTCGTCATGCATGGCGAGGCGGCCCTGGGGGCGCAGCTGTTCCTGAACAAGATGTGGGAGTGCGGGACCGACGTATTCACGAAGGAGTATCTGGATGTCGACGCCGGCGTCTGGAAGAACGGTGATGACGTCGTCGGCACGCCGTGGGAGCTCAAGGACCCGTTGATCGAGCGGGATGCCAGCGACTATCGGGACGAGCTTCATGAGGTCCTCGCGCGGCTGCATGGCGGAGGCGGGGGCGAAGAGGTCGAGTCCCCGAAGCTTCGCTCCAGCAAGGGGCTCCTGTCGGCGTCGATCGAGGACCTGGACGAGGACGACGACATCCGGAGGTTCGACCTCCAGGGCCTGGACGAACTGGAGCTGCCTGTCTTCAAGGAGAAGAAGTACGCCTCCTACGCCGGCCTGGGGGAGTACAAGAAGGCGACCCGCGTCTTGTCGGTCGGGAAGTACTGGAAGGGCTCGAGTCTGGAGCTGGACTACGAGAAGGCGTCCGAGCTGATGAAGGAGGAGTTGATCAAGGGCGCGAAGCGCGTCCTGCGCTTGTCGCAGATGGACCTGGTGAGCGCGTGGAAGAAGAAGTGGTCCTCACACGTCGTCTGTCATTGGATCATGGAGGCGCTGCTCGCGAACGAGGCACTCGTCGTCCAGGTCGTGGTCTCGCCCCTGGACGCCGGTGCCGGTGCAGAGGGCGACCAGTATTCGTTCGGCTCGGGGGCGTGTCGCACGTTCGAGCTGTTCAAGTATTACATGACGCACGCCGTTGACACCGACACCCTGTTGCCAGACGCGGACGTGCGGGAGCGGGCCTTGGAGCGGCTGCACATCGCCCCGCTCTATTTCACGGAGGTCCCCGACGAGAGCACCACCGAGGGGGAGACCTATTTCTGGCCCGAGCTCTCGCCCGCGGGCTTCACGGCGACCTTGAAGCAGCCCTCGCTGACCACGGCGCCGCCGGACAAGGGAATCATCGGGAGCGCGTTCGGCTCGGTCCAGAAGGCGAGTGCCCTCCGGTTTCCCAAGGTCCCCTCCGCGCCGGGCAATCACGCGAAGATCATGATTGTCGACGATGAGTCGTATGTCGTCGGCTCCGACAATCTCTATCCGGGCTTCCTCTCCGAGTTCAACTACCTGGTGGAGGGGGAGTCCGCGGTGAAGGACCTGCTGGAGTCGTATTGGGAGCCGCTGTGGGATTACTCGGGGAGGCATTGTGTGAATCCCGGGTGCGCAGGCGGTTGCAAGACCCGGCAGGTGAAGCCGAAGCCGCGGCTGGTTCCTTCCATGGGATTTGGGATGGGGGTCTACCCCTCGCTGTTCGGTCGCGGGATGGGGAGTTCCATGCTCCTGGGCGGCCTGGCGTCGACCGCGTTCTTCGGCAAGTCGGGGCTCCCCATGTCGTCCGGCAAGGGCGGCTCGAAGCCGCTCTTCGGTGGTTTCGGCGGGGGGCTTGACGCGAGCCTGCTTCCTCCGCTGATGAGCGGAGCCAACCTGGGAAAGGTCAAGCGGCTCGGCAAGCCGTCGGCGCCAGAGAACCTCGACGCGCTCCACGAGCAGGACGAGGCGATTGCGATGGTGGGCATGGTGGAGCGGGAGCTCGCCAAGGAGGTGTCGCCGTTGCCAATCTCCCGGCCCTCGTCTCCGAAGGCCAAGAAGAAGGATCCGGAGCGCGAGTCCAATGGCGACAAGATCGAGGGGACTCACTATTACACCGATCGTCAAATCTACCGGCTCATGCAGCACTACATCGGGCATATGCCCAATGTCTTCGTGCGCCATGGCATCAATGGCCATCAGCTCAGTCGTCTTGGGCCGAACGCGTTCGACGATGTCCTGGCTGACATGTCCGAGGACAGCGAGCCGCGGGTCATCGTCATGCCCTACAACGTCCAGAACAACCATTGGGGGTTGTTCTACATCAAGGTGAGTCGAGCGGCGCTGGGGGGAAGGCGAGAGGTCCGTGTGCTCTACATCGACCCGCTCAACCCGATGATGGTGCCGCCACTTGGCCCTCTGCTGCGGCCGTTTCCGGAGCTCCTCGTGGAGCGGTGCACCATCACCTATCAAAATGACAACTACGGGGGCAGGGAGGAAGGACAGCACAGCTGTGGCCCGTGGATCGTCCACCTGTCGCGATGCCTGGTGCATTCCGAGGGCGCCTTGCCGCAATCCGCGTTGGATCCCCGCCAGGCCGCGAAGAAGCTCCGCACGGACCATCAGCAAGTGCTGAATGATCTCAACCAGCAGAGCCGCGACTTCCTCTGAGTCGGGCCCCGCACCCCCGGGTGGAGAGGCCGGTGCGGGCTTCTCCACTCGGGATTTCCCTGACATCGCGTAGCCCGCAATGGGATGATGTCTATTGGACATGGGTTGGATAAGGCATACATGGTGTGGGAAGGGTTCCGGGATGGGATTGGTTCTAGGATAGGCCAGTCGCCCCCAACACCCATCTGCCCATGTGAGCCCCCAAATGACAAGCACTGCCAGGCACGAATGCAAAACGGTGTCGGACCGCAAATGGAGTCTGACCTCGTTCATGGAGTTCTATGAGCGCGTGCTGGGACCGAAGCTGTTCAAACCCTACGGCGAGCTCCTCGTTCGTGAAATCCGGAAGGACCTCCGGCCGGAGGCCCCTGTCACGAACATCCTGGAGGTCGCCTGTGGGACGGGCCGGATCACCACGTACCTCTATGAGGACCTGGCCAAGCCGTTGAAGGCACAACTGGTCGCCACGGACCTCTCCAAGATCGCGATCGACCTGTGTCGGACGGTGGTGGGTGACGAAATCAACCGGAACGTCACCTTCCTGGCCGACGTCGACATGGCGGACATGCCTTTTGGCAATGACAGCTTCGACATCATCGTGTGCGGGTTTGGCCTGATGTTCCCGCCCGACAAGACGCGGGTCGCGCGCGAGTTCAAGCGGGTGCTGCGGCCGGGTGGGAAGATCTATGGAACGGTCTTCCACTACAACGAGCTGTTCGGCCTGGCGCGGGAGCAGTCCCAGAAGCACTTTGGAACGCCGTCGGCCATCCTGGACAGGGCGCTCAGTCTGAGCGACCACACGGCGATCACCAGCGCGTTCTCCCTGGAGGGGCTCTGTCGAGGCGTCAGCGAGGTCGCGACCTCGTGTCCCTTGTCCTTCTTCCTGGACGAGCACGACGCGAGAGAGTTCCTCTTCAACACCTGCATCCTGCTGGAGGAGTTCAACCAGTGCGATACCCTCACCCGGGAAGCGTATCTGGATACGATTCTCGGGGAGCTTCGTTCGCGGGTCCCCACCCAGCACTACGCGGTCAAGGCGTGGCTCCTGCGGGGGCTGGTCGATGAGGCCTGCAAGGAGACTGTCGCCCCGGGTGCGCTGCCGGACTTCGGTGAGCTGAGCGCGTTTCGTGGGATGGCGCCGGAGCTCGTCGAGAGTCAGAGCGAGCGGTTGATGCCTCGTTCCGAGGCGAATGCCCTGCGGAACTATCAAGCGATGAAGTCAGCCTTCCTGGCCGAACACCCGGAATATCCGGAGGGTGAAGTCGAAGCGCTGAGGCGGGACGAGTTCTCTCGCCTGGATGCACAGGGAGAGGCCTATCTGGACCACGTGGGAGGCGCGCAAGCTCCAGAGAGCCTCATCGAGCATGACCACCAGACCCTCAAGCGAACGATTCTGGGCAATCCGCACACCGGCTCGAAGGCCACCGAGGCAGCCTACGAGAAGGCCCGCTCTGAAATCTACCGGTTCTTCCGCTGCTCGCCGGACGACTACGAGATTGTCTTCACGCCCAACGCCAGCGGTGCCATCCGGATGGTCGCCGAGTCCTTCCCCTTCGAGAGCGGGTCGGACGTCCTGCTCGTCAAGGACAACCACACCTCCGTGCATGGCATCCGGGAGTTCGCGAAGTCCAAGGGCGCCACCGTCAAGTACGTCCCCCTGACCCAGGACCTGCGGATCATCGAGAGTTCGCTGCAGCGCTCTCTCGAAAAGCTGGATGACCGCCATGCCCACCTGTTCGCGTTTCCCGCTCAGTCCAACGCGACGGGTGTGAAGCATGACCTGAAGTGGATCCAGCTCGCTCAAGAGCGAGGAGCGATGGTCCTGTGTGATGCGGCGGCATTCGTCCCCTTGTCGCCGCTCGATATCGGCGCGCATCAGCCGGACTTCGTCCCTGTGTCCCTTTACAAGATCTTCGGATATCCGACCGGAGTCGGCTGTCTCATCGCGAAAAAGTCGTCTCTCCTCAGGCTGACCCCTCCGTCCTTCGCGGGCGGGTCGGTGTGTTACTACTCCGGGCCGTGGTCTCCCACGGACAGGTTGCTGCACCATGAGCATGGGCGGCAGTTCGAGGTCGGCACGCCCAACTACGCATCCTTCCACGCCATCTCCTATGGCTTCGAGTTCATCTCCAAGGTCGGGCTCGACAACATCCGCCTGCGAGCGAACGCGCTGGCTCGTTGGCTCGAAACGCAGTTGCTGCGATTGCAGCACGATATCAAGGCCAAGGGGCCCCTCTGTCGGGTCTATGGCCCCTCGCAGGAAGAGAAGGGCGCGACGGTCATGTTGAACCTGTTCGACTGTTACAACGCGGTCTTCTCGCATGCCCTGGTCAAGAGAGCCGCCGAGTCCTTTGGCATCACCGTGCGCAATGGCTGTTTCTGCAATCTTGGCGCGGTACAACACGCGACCTACACCACCGCCGGCGCGGAGCACTGCGAGCTCGACAAGACGGAGAAGGTCCTCGACTGCAAGACCTTCGATGACGAGATTCTCAGCAAGGGCCTCTGCGGAGCGGTTCGGGTGTCGTTCGGCCTCGGTTCGAACTTCCGCGACGCGTATCGCTTCTATCTGCTCGCGAAGTCCCTGCTGAACACCGAGGCCTCACGACTGCAGGACCATCTGACCGCCGCTGACGGCGACGGAGCGCAAAGCCTCGCCTTGGAACCGGTGGGGCAGGGCCTCGCGGACGCAGTCGCTGCGAGAATCAGCGATTGAGGGGTCAACTCGACTGGAGCATGGTGGGGGATGCTGTTTGCCACGATTGAGGGGAGAGCCAGATGTGCGCCCGAAGCTCGCTCTCTCCGCCGTGGCACTTGCCTGCGCCGCCTTCATCGCGACCGCGGCACTGGAGTCCGGGCCACCGACGCGAGCGTGGCGTCCAACCAGTGGCCCACACGCATCCGTAGTAAGGGTGAGGGCTGAAGCAGCGCGACAGACGCGGAGGTGCCCTGGATGCGAGGCACCTCCGCGTCATCGCTGTCAGTGGAAGAATTCCACCGGGCTCGCGGAGTTCTGCGGCTGCCGCGTCGTACGGGTCACGAAGTCAGCGCTGTTGTTCTCCGTATCCTGTCCGTTGCCGCGCGTGGCGTGCGCGCCGCCCACCGCCATCAAGGCGGAGGTGGAGGAGACAATGGCCTTTCGCTCCAGGCTTCCACCGGAGGCAGGGTGCGAAGGCGCGGCGGTGCCCTCGGGCGCGTTCGCGGTGCCCCAGCCCATGCGGTCCACGTCGACGTAGACCGTCCCCGACAGACGCTGGAGGCGGATGTGGCCTCCCGCGGTCGTGGACGAGGACGCATCGATGTTGTGGGTCGCATCCGCGGCGACCGCCCCCGAGTAGGCCGTGCCACCCACCAGGAAGTAGCCGTGGGAGGGGATGCTCCTGCCAGCGGCGATGGTGTACGTCGTGCTGTAGGTGGCCCCGGTGGCGGACTTGTAGCTGAGCTGCCAGCCGGACAGGTCCACCGCCGCGCTCGTCGGGTTGTAGAGCTCCACGAACTCATCTCTCGCGTTCGCTGTCGTTCCGCCGCTGAACTCGCTGATGACGATGTGGTCCGTCTGCGGCCCGGCGAGCACCGTCACGGAGCCGTAGGTGCCCGAGGGAGGCACGGCCACTCCGTTCTGGTCGCAGTACGTCCACGGCGCACCCGCATCCTTGAACCGGTAGCGGAAGCCGTACCGGTACGTCCCGGGGGTGGAGATGCTCAGCACGGCCTTCAGCTCGTCGTTGTTGGAGCTGGCCGGGCTGTAGCTCGTGTTGAAGTCCGCCGACGTCCACGTCCAGCCCGCCGGGTCGGCCGCATCCGTGCCATGGCCCAACTGCGCCTCGATGCCTGGGTAGAAGTCATTGCTCGTCTGGCTCCGCGTCGTGACATCGAAGCTGTAGAACTGGCTGTAGATGTCGTACGCGTCGAAGGCGAGGATGCTCGCCGGGTAGTTGCCATCCCCGGTCGGGAACGTCTTCGGGTACTGGATGGCGCAGTAGTTCAGCGGCTTCTCGACGTTCATCCCGCACTCGTCGTTGGCCTCGTGGGGCGTGCCCCGGTCTCCGCCCGAGAGAGCGCCGGACGAATCACACCAGTACCAGGGCCTGGACGCGCCCGCCGTGCCCACGATGCTGGACGCGAGGCTCATCGCGCGGCCCACCGTCCGCGGGAAGGCGTTGGTGTACTGGAGGCTCGTCACCGTGGTGCCTCCCTGCATGAAGGTGATGGACCCGGTGTTGTCCAGGTGCACGTTCGTGCCGTACGCATGATTCGCGTACACGCCGCCGTTCGTCCCGAAGTTCGCGTTCTGCGCGAGCACCACTCGCGAGCCCGGGTCGACCACCAGCGCGTGTCCATGGTTCAGCGTGAAGGGCGTGGCGGCTCCCACGCCGTCCACGAAGCTCACCGTCATGCCGTTCAGGTCCAGCAGCTTCGTGCTGGTGTTGGTCAGCTCCACGTACTCCGTGGTGCCGGCCGACGGGGAGTGCATCACCTCCGAGATGGCCAGCTCCCCCGCGCCAGGATGCGGCGCGGTGGCGCACGCTCCCGCGTGGCAGACGGCATCCGCGCCGGGGCAGGCCTCCAGCTCCACCGCTCCGATTTCGCAGGTCGGCTCGCTCGCGACGATGACGCACACCGACGAATACACCTCCAGGGACGTGCCGTCCTCCGCGCAGGCCGGAGCCGGCGGCGTGCACACGTAGTCGTCACAAGGATTGGTGGTGCTGGCGCTCGCGGTGGCCAGGGCACTGGCATTGCCCGCGCCGTCGAACGTCTTCAGGGCGAAGAAGTACGTCGTGCCCACCTCCAGGCTGGAGACGGTGAAGGACTCCGCCGTGCCCGGCGCCTGGGGCGCGCCCACACCCGTCACGACCGCGGCGGCCTCGAAGGTGGCCTCGGTGATGGCCTCCGTGGCGTACCGGACTTCGTACCGCGTCGCGGTGCCCAGGTCCCCGTCGTCGCCAGGTGCCGCCCAGTCCAGGCGGATGCTGGAGAGTGACAGCTCGCTGGCCACGAAGCCGCTCGCGACCGCTGGCGCCACCGTGTCGGTGATGACCAGGTCCTCGGAGGTGGAGGGCGGCAGGCCGCCCGCGTTGGCCTCGAATCGATACGTGCCCTCGTCCACCAAGACGAGGCCGGTGAAGGTCGCCACGCCGTCCACCGGGGAGCGCGTGGGCGTGCCCTGGGTGAAGCTCCCTCCCACGAGCGACAGCGTCACGTCCGTCGCGGCGTCGGTCACCGTGTTGCCGTAGGCATCCCTCAGCGCCACCCGTACGTCCGTCAGGGCCTGTCGCACCAAGCCCGTCGTGGGCGCGGAGACGAACGCCAGGGCGTCGATGGCGGCGGGGGTGATGGAGTACGTGTGCGTGCCCCTCAGGGTCGCGGTCACCACGTCCTCCGCGGCGACCTCCTGCTCGCCCGCGGTGCGCGGCTCCACGCTGAACACGTGCCGGCCCGCGTCCGCCAGGGTGAACGTGTAGGCGCCGGGGAGCACCGCCTGCGCATCCGTGGACGAGAACGTCACCGTGGAGGCGTAGCCCGTCGCGACGTTGCCGTAGGTGTCGCGCGCCACCAGCTCGTAGCTCAGCGACTGGCCGGCGGCGAACGGCCCCGCGCCCGCGATGACCTCGAAGGACGCGGCGGCGATGGAGCGCACCTCGGCGTCCACCGTGGCGGAGAGGCTCGAGGTGACGGTGTCCGTCGCGGTGAGGGACTGCGTCCCCGCCGTCTTGAACACCAGCCCGGCGATGAACTTCTGGCCGTTGTCCGCCGGGGTGAAGGTCGTGTCCGGAGGCAGCACCGCCTGCGCGTCCGAAGACGTGAAGTGCACCGTCCCGGCGTAGTCCCGCGCGAGGTTGCCGAAGGCGTCCGTCAATGACACGCCTGCTTCGAGCGCCTGTCCCGCGTCGACCGGCGACGAGAACTGCCACAGCACCAGCGTCGACACTGGCCCCGCGCGCACGGTGAAGGACTGGCTCTGCTGGCTGAGCGCTCCGGCCGTCGCGGTGAAGGTGAATGCGTCCGCCGTGTCCACGCGCAGCCCCTGGAAGGTGGCCACGCCGCTTGCGGCCGACACCGTCACCGCCGGGAAGAAGGCCTGGTCCGTCAACGTCAGCGTCACCGCGGAGGTGGCCGTGATGACGACGTCGCCGCGTGCATCCAGCAGCGCCACGCGCACGTCCGCGAGCGACGTGCCCGCCGCGCCATCCGCCGGCTGCGCCACGAACGCCAACCGCGTCACCCGCGGATGGGCCGTGGACACCGTCAGGCTGTCCGAGCGCGCGGCGTTGCCCTGCTTGTCCGTCACCTTCAGCGCGACATGGTACGTGGCGCCCGCCGCGAGCCCCGCCAGCGTCGCGGTCTGCACGGTGCCCGGAGGCGCCGGGCTGTCAATGGCGACCGGTGTGCTCGCCTCGAAGGCCGCGTCCGAGTCGATGGGAGTGGTGGAGTAGCGCAGCTCCTGCGCCGTCGGCGTCCCCTCGGTGCCGTCATCGCCCACGCTCGTCCACTGCACGGTGAGGCCCGTCTCCGTCGCCGCCGTCTGCGTCAGCACCGGCTTCGCGGGCGCCACGTCATCCACCACGGTGAGGTCCGCGCTGCCCGCGTCCGGCAATCCGTTCGCGGAGGCGGTCAGGCGGGTGACGCCATGGCCCGCCACGCTCAGCGTGGTGAACGTCGCCACGCCATCCACCGGAGCCGCCGCCGTCGTGCCCGACAGCGCGAAGCCCGCTTGCGTCAGCGACAGGCTCACCGTCGGCGCTCCCACCCGGGACGTGTTGCCGAAGGCGTCCTTCAGGGTGACCTGCACGGTGCCGAGGGCCGCGCGCGTCGACACACGCGTGGGCTGCTGGGTGAAGGCGAGGAGCGCGGGGGGCCCGGCGCTCACGCTCACGTGAAGGGTGAACGAGAGGGCGCTCGTGCCGTCGTCCAGCATCAGTCGCTGGCTCCCGGCGGTCTTGAAGGTGATGCCCGTGAAGGTGAACCGTCCGGCGTCCGACGGGGTGTACGCGTGCGCGACGGGGAGGCTCGCGGCCGCGTCCGTGGACGTCAGCGCCACCGTGCCCGTGTAGCCCGTCACCGTGTTGAAGTACGCGTCCTGCACCGTCACCTGGAGGTCCTGCGCCACGCCCGCCACCGCCGACTCCATCAGCGTGCTCAGCCCCACGGCCGCCGGAGCGCCGGGGAGCACCTTGAAGGTGGAGCTCGTGGCCGGCTCGAAGCCCGGGGCATTCGCGACGAACTGGTAGTCGTCGCCCGCCTTCTTCAGCACCACCTCCGGAAAGAGCGCCACGCCGTCCACCGTCGTCACCGTCAGCTGACCCTCCGGGACGACGACACCCACCGAGGCCAGCGACAGGGTGACTTCCGCGGTGCCGGTGGAGATGGGCGCCCCGGTGGCATCCTGGAGGACGACCTCCAGTCCCGAGAGCGGGGTACCCGCCACGCCATCCGGAAGCGCCCGTCGGAACGCGAGCCGCGAGGCCGTGGGGGCGACTTCGACGAACTCCACCGTGGCGGTGGCGGTGAGGGCGACGGTCAGTCCGTTCGTGTCCCGCACCGACGCCCTCACGGTCTTCACGCCTGGCGCCGTCGATACCACCAGCGCCCGCGCCTCGCCGTTGCTCCCCGTCTGTCCCGGAGGCACCGCGATGGACGCTCCCGCGCCTTCCACTGTCACCGTCACCGCGCGCCCGGACATCCGCGAGCCGTCCTTGGCCAGCACCGTCACCGTCACGGCGGCCTGGTCCGTGCCGTTGGCGAGCACTCCCGTCGGCTTGTCCACCGCCACCGTGGAGGCCGCCGCGTTCACCGTCCCCTCCGTCGAGGGCGGAGGTCGTGGTGCGACCCCGGAATCGCCACAGCCGAGCGATAGACCCAGACACAGCACGCTCAATCCCAGACAGCGGGCGAGCACTTCGAAACGTGGGGACATGAAGGACTCCGTACCGCGGGCCGCCCCCGTGAGGCAGTGACTGTCTGCGCGGGGTTGTGCTGCTTTCTAGCAGACATCCCTCGGCTACTCGACCGTGAGGCCGGAACATTGCGGCTCAAGTGGAGTTCGGAGATTCCTCGTTATGGCTCTGGGCGGGCACGTTTCTGCGGAAGAGGGGTGATGGCGGACTCGCCCGGGTCGTGGGGACTTGATGCCGCCTTGCGAGTCCTTGGAGGACGGGGAGGGGAGGGTGTTCCTCCCCCGCGGGTCCGGGCAACCGGGGTGACCTGGCCGCTACTGTTTTTGGGGCCTGCTCGCCTTCACACTGACGTGTTCCCACGCTGTCCGGAGAAGGCCCCTCTCGCATGCGCGCCCACAGCCCCAGGATGCCGAAGCACGTGGAGACGACTCACGATTCCGCGGGGAGGCAGGGGGCCGGGTCGGTCCAGCGTCTGGCGGACGCCTCACCTCACGTGAGCCGACTCAACGCCATCCAGGACACCGCCAGCCAGAGCCCTCGGGTTCAGCGGTTGGTGCAGATGAAGGCGATGCTCCAATCACCTCCCGTTCAGCGGATGCCCGAGCCCCAGGGCTCCGCGCCCATCCAGATGATGCGCGTCGTCCGCTGGATGGATGCCGACAAGAGAAGTGATTACATCTCGAAGCTGGCGGCAAACCAGCCCGAGGCCTATGCCAGGGTTCAGCGGGGGCTGGCTGGCGGAGGAAGAGGGCAGCTCCTGCAAGAGATTGACCGGCATGGCCAGGGCATGCTGGGTGACAACACGCCCTTTGTCTCCGTGGCCATCAACCCGTATTCCCTCTCCTGGGGGTCGGATGACTCGGAGAGCGGCGTGGACGACATCCTGCGCGGCGCTCCACATGACGTCTGGTTCGATGTGCCTGATGAATATCTCTATCCCGGCTCCACCGAGTTGTCTCAAAGCGAGACGGAGTTGCTCGTCCTCCTTCCACCGGGTGTCAGCCTCCAACAGTACATCGCGACCCAAGACCTGGGCGGGGGCGAGCAACCATTGATTGAGGACAATCGGTGGAAGGGGATGTCGACCCGGGCGCGGCGGGCCGCATTGCAACAGATGAACCCTGAGTTCACGAAATTGGCGGTTCGCGGCTCACGCGAGGGAGAAGAGGGTTCGTTCGTGGTGAAGCAAGAGGTGGTTCCGCCACCGTGGGAGGTGGCGGCGCAGGACCATCCCGCGCTCGTCTTCAGCGCGCTTCCGAGGAACATCCAGGCGCAGGTCGTCGACCTCGCGGCCGGGAACTGGGGGGGTGGAGACGCTGCCTTCAGGCGGGGCCTGGGCGAAGGCCAGGCCTGGGCGCGCGAATATCTGGCGAGCACCCTTCGCGACAATGATGCGGCCATTCGGCGAGCGATGAGCTCGCAAAGAACCTGATCAAAAGCATCGGGCGGCCCCTGAACTTCCAGGAGCCGCCCGAATCACTGCTTCACCCCGTCACGCGGCACGTGGGCCGCGCGTGCATCAGGGCGCGGGAACCGCGGTGATGACGTTGACCGCGCCCGGCGTCACGGTGGTGGTGAACTTGAAGTCCACCCCGTTGTCGTCGGTGTCCGTGCTCTGTGCGTCGCGGCACACCGAGCCCTCCACTGTGTTGCTGTCCGCCACCGCCGCCGTGCTCGTGGTGCCCTCCTGCATGTCGAACCTCTTGGAGGAGCCCGCGATGGTGGCCTGGGTGATGGTGGCCTCGTAGGAGAGCGAGTCGATGAGCACATCCAGCGCTCCGTCGTAGAGCGCCACGGCGTCCGCCGCCGGGCTCGCCACGCTGCCGCCGTTCTGGATGAAGTCCGAGGTCCCGCGCTGGAGCGTCTTCACCCCGGGACGACCCGCCAGCGGACCGACAACCGCGGCCGAGCCCACCACCAGGTACTCACCCGCGCCCAGCGTGCCGACCTCGGTGAGGTCGAGCTTCTGGTAGCTCGCCGGAGGATTCACCCCGCCATTGACGAACACCAGGAACGTGTTCGCCAGGGACACGGGGGCACCCGTCGGGTTGTAGATTTCGACGAACTCCTTCGTGTCCGTGTTGGGCTGGTCGTAGTCCACCTCGTTGATGACCAGGTGGCTGATGGCCGGGCGGCTCGCCACGGTCAGCTCCGCCGCCAGCTCGGTGCCGCCGTACGTCGCCGTCAGCCGGACGCCGCCGGCCGTCTGGCCCGCGGTGAACACCACCTGACCGCTCGTCTGCCCCTCGGCGATGGCCACCGTCGCGGAGGACAGCGAGCCCAGGCTCGAGTCAGGCGTCAGCGCCACGCTCACCGAGGCTCCCCCCACCGGGGCGGGGCGATCCAACGACGCGGTGAACGCCTGCGTCGTGTTGAAGTACACCGTCGCCGTCGAAGGCGTCAGCGAGACGAGCGCCGCGGGCGGCGGCGTCACCGTGACGTCGGACGTCCGCGTGATTCCCTGCAGCGACGCGGACACCGTGCCCGCTCCCTCACCCCGCGCATCCGCGGTGAAGAGGAACGTGGCGTCCGTCGCACCGGCGGGCACCGTCACCGTGGCCGGCACCGTGCCGAAGCGGGTGACCCCCGCGGCCGGCGTCGCCACCAGCGCCACGGCGAGGTCCGCCGTCGGAGCCGCGGACAGCACGACCCGGTACTCCTGCGTCTGCCCGTATTGCACGACCACCGGAGTGGAGGGCAGGAGCGACACGAGCCGCGGCGAGACCAGGTCCAGCGTCACCGCCGTGCTGGCGCTGCTGGCTCCCACCTGCGCCGTCACCGTGCCCTCGGAGACAGAGGCGGCCTCGTCGGCGGTGAAGGTGAACGTCGCCTGCGTCGCGTTCTTCGCCACCGCCAGCGTACCGCTCGCCGGGTTGAACGTGCCGAAGCCCGCCGCCGGGTCCACGCTCAGCGCGATGGCCGCGTCGGCCGGAGCCGGACGGTCCAGCGCCACCGTGAGTGTCACCGTGCCACCCGGCACGATGCTCACCGTCGCGGGAGACAGGGTCGTCACCAGCGCCTGCTCCGTCGCGCCCAGCACCCGCAGGGTCGACTGGAGCGAGACCGTGCCCAGGGTGGCGGTGAGCGTGACGCTCTGCGCCTGGGCCAGCGGCTCCACCTTCACCTCCGCCGAGGTCTGCCCCGCCGGAATGGTGACCTTCCCACCCGGAACCGCCAGGGCGGCCGGGTCGCTCGACGTCACCGTGATATCGACCGGCACCGAGTAGGTCGCGGACATCGTCACCGTGAGCGCCTGCGGGAAGGTGCTCTGCGCGCCCGAGCCCTCCGCGCGCACGAAGCCACCGGGCCCGAAGGCCGTCAGCGTGGGCGGCGTCCCCAGCATGTCGCCCGCCCCGCGGGGGACGAGCTTGTGGTCGTTGAAGTTGAAGGTCAGCAGGCCCCTCAGCGAGAAGTAGGTGGTGCCCACCGGCTGATCCGCGTAGTCGAACGCCTGGTCGTCCACCATGAGCGAGGGCTGGGCGACATCGCCGCTCTCGTTCACGCGGAACTCCTTGAAGTTGTTCACTCCCTCGGTGACCTTCACCTCGCGGAGCTCGACGAGCACGCCCTCGAGCGCCACCGCGCGAGGACCGCCCGTGCGCACGTCCGCCGCGCTCACGACGACCGGAGCCGGAGGCGTGTTGCCGACGCTGCGGCGGGTGTACGTCACGTCCGTCAGCTCGGGCAGGCCGCTGAAGATCGTCAGCGAGCCCTTGGTGATGTCCAGCCGGTCGCCCACGGCGAGGTCGCCCTTCGGGCCGTAGACGTACAGGCCGGAGTACTCGACGCTCTTGCCGGACGGCAGCGGATGCACCTGCACCCAGTAGCCGTTGGTGCTCGCGGCGCCCTTCACCACGCCCGTGACGATGACGTCCGACAGCGACACCACCTCACCCGAGAACGGCAGGCCTCCGTTCACCGGCGTCTTCAGGTCATGGATGGTCAGCGGGCACGCGGTGGTGCCCGGGTTCGCGATGGCGCACGCGTCGCACGCGTCGCCCTTGCCGTCGCCATCCGCGTCCGCCTGATCCAGGTTGGACACGAACGGGCAGTTGTCCTGCCACGTGGGCAACCCGTCGTGGTCGTCATCGCCCACCAGGTAGGTCGTGCACGCGCTGTTGTTCGCGGAAAGCGGGCACGGGTCGCACGCGTCGCCCAGGCCATCGTTGTCCGAGTCGAGCTGCTTGCCGTTGTCCATCGGGCGGATCGGGTTGAAGATGTTGGGGCAGATGTCCGCCGCGCCGCGCACGCCGTCGCCGTCCGGGTCGTCCGCCGTGCTCTGGCCGGAGTAGACGGTGGAGCTGTTCACGGACGCCGGCCAGGCGGAGTTGTTCGAGATGCGCTGGGGCGTGCACGCGGGCTCCGCCTCCGGGACACCGCAGGCGAACAGCGGGTAGGCAGTGGGGTTGGCCGCTTGCAGCGCCGCCAGGTTCTTGCCCACCTCGGACTGGACACAGGCCGACTTGGCCGTGCCACACACGTCCACCGCGTCACACGTCTCCGCGGCGCCCTTCAGTGCCGCCACCAGCGTCTGGTCGCCGTAGAGCGCCTTGCCCCCGCGCATCGTCAGCACCACGTTCGCTGGCTCGGCGGCGATGACCGCGCGGTGCGGCGAGGCGGTGAAGGTCGCCAACTGGAAGATGGACAGGTCGCCCATCTTGCCCGGCGCGATGCGGCCCACCTTCTCGTAGACGTCCACCGCCTCCGCGGCGTTGGACGTCACCATGCGCCACAGCTGCTCGTCGCTGAACGCGCGCGCGAACTGGCGGGTATTGAGCGAGTCCGCGCACTTCAGCTCGCGCAGGATGTTCATGGAGCCGGACTGCAGCCAGTCGGTGCCCAGCGAGATGCTCACGCCCAGGCGCTTGTAGGTCGTCACCATGGCGGTGTCGCCGTACAGCGCGATGTTGGAGCGCGGGGACCAGATGAGGCCCGTGCCGCGCGCGGCCATCAGCTCGATTTCCTGCGCCGTCAGGCCGATGCCGTGGATGACCGCCGTGCGCCCCTGCATCACGTCATTGGGGGCCGTGGACAGGCAGATGAACTCGTTGCGGGCTCCGGCGCTGATGCCCTCCGCGATGTGCGGCATGTAGGCGGCCAGCTTCGACAGGCCCGCGGTGGTGGGCTTCGACGTGTAGTCCGTGCAGCCCGAGGTCACGATGCGGCCGTTGGTGTCGCCCAGCGGGAAGGTGTCCGAGTTCGCGACGCCCTCCTCCAGGCCCTCCTGGCGAGCCACCGGGTTCTGGTCCAGGTTGCGCAGGAAGCCCGCGGCACCACCGGCGCCGGCGATGGACGTCGTGCCCGCCATCACATGGCGCAGCTCCGCGTAGCCCACCACGTCCGCGCCGCTCTTCGAGCCGCCGTTGCGAACCGTCGTGTGGCCGTTGGCGCCCGTGCGCCACTCGTTGCGATGCTCGTAGCGCTCCTCGGTGCCCGCATGCGGCTTGTCCGGATAGGTGATGTGCTCGTGCGGGTTGACGAGGCCCGGGGAGATGACACCCGTCGGGCAGGAGACCTGGGTGGCGTCCGCGGCGCCCTCGGCGGCGGAGCAGTCACACTGGGCGCAGGTGATGACGCCCAGCGCGTTCACCAGCACCTGGCCGCCCACCAGCGTCTCGCCGTCCTTGAGCACCACGCCCGTGAACAGGCGCGCGCCATTGCCGGCCTTCGTCACCGCGCACGTCGCCCCGTCCGCCAGCGGCGGCGCATCGGCGGCCGCGCAGCGCGTCTGCGTCAGCGTGCAGTCCGCCTGACAGCCGTCGCCGGAGGTCGTGTTGCCGTCGTCACATACCTCGGCGTCCTCGAGCTTGCCGTTGCCACACGCGGCCTTCTCCGGCGTCACGGTGCAGTTGGCCTCGCAGCCGTCGCCGGCGATCGCGTTGCCGTCGTCGCAGGCCTCCCCCGCCTCCTTCACTCCATTTCCGCAGGACGGGGGGCTGCACTCCGCACCCTCACATCCCGGCTTGTCATCGTCCGAGCATCCAACGTGGAACAACATCACCGCGGCGAGCGCGGCCAACAATAAGCGTGGGGACTTTCGCATCTGGTGGGTCTCCGAATGATTCCGGCCCGTGGGAGCACATACGTCCTTGACACGGCCCGAAGGTACTCGATGAAACATTTCAGCGACAGCCGACTCGGCAGGTCCCTTGAGAGAGAGGGAACGCTGGCAGCCACGGGTCTATCTCACCCCACGCGGGGGCCGTAAACGCCGGGTGTCACCTCGTCGTGACAATTCGCCGTGACGCCGCGCGTTGCCGGTGAGGGCCATCCCCCTCTAACTCCACGTCGGACCTGCACCCCGCGTCGACGTGCTCCCCTCGGAGGTGTTCGCCGGATTTCACCGGCAGTGGCATCGCGCGACGCCGCTTGGATCACGGCGTGGCAGGTTCTTGAGAGAATCGTCGCTCAACCTTGACGTTTCCGGCCGGGACGGAGGTGCATCTTGCGCGGGCCTTCATATCCAGCAACCCAGGAAGGAACCGGAAACCTCATGTACCCCAGAAGGTTGGTGACGCTCCTCTCGGCGACGCTCGCCGCGTGCATCTCGATTCCCGGAGTGGCCCCCGCGGGGGACGACGCGCGCGCGGCTGGGGAGTCCCGGTCGGAGCACACGCCGTCGCGCCGACTCAATGTCCAGGTGGGCGCTCGGCCCTATTACCTGGTCGAGGACATGGATGAGGGCCCCCTGAAGCGAAGGCTCCAGCAGTGCTCGGAGGGGCCGTTCTCCCGGACGGAGTTCTCCATCGGCCATCGCGGCGCGCCGCTCCAGTTCCCGGAGCACACGAAGGAGTCCTACGAGGCCGCCGCGCGCATGGGCGCGGGCATCCTCGAGTGCGACGTCACCTTCACGAAGGACCGGCAGTTGGTGTGCCGGCATTCGCAGTGCGACCTGCACACCACGACGAACATCCTCGCCATTCCCGCGCTGGCGGCGAAGTGCACGCAGCCCTTCCAGCCCGCGGACCCTGTCACTGGCAAGGCCGCCTCCGCGCTCTGCTGCACCAGCGACATCACGCTCGCCGAGTTCAAGCAGCTGTGCGGGAAGATGGACGCCGCGAACCCCTCGGCGACCACGGTGGCGCAGTACCTGGACGGGACGGCTGCCTGGCGCACGGACCTCTATTCCGCGTGTGGCACCGTGCTTTCCCACAAGGAGAGCATCGAGCTCTTCAAGCGCCTGGGCACGAAGTTCACTCCGGAGCTGAAGGCCCCGAGTGTCCCCATGCCGTACCAGGGCACCTATACGCAGGCCGCCTACGCCCAGCAGATGCTGGACGAGTACAAGCAGGCCCGCATCCACCCGAGCCAGGTGTGGCCGCAGTCCTTCAACCTCGACGACGTGAAGTACTGGATTCAGCGCGAGCCGCAGTTCGGAAGGCAGGCCGTCTACCTGGACGGGCGCTACGAGATTCCGGGCACCCGGTTCGACCCGAATGATCCAAGCACCTGGGTGCCGAGCATGGACGAACTGTCCGCGTCGGGCGTGGAGGTCATCGCGCCTCCCATCTACGTGCTGCTCACGCTGGATGCACAGGGGCGAATCATCCCGTCCGCGTACGCCAGGGCGGCGAGGGCCGCGGGCCTGGACATCATCGCCTGGTCCCTGGAGCGTGACGGCCCGCTGGCGAACGGCGGCGGTTTCTATTTCCAGTCCGTCAAGCAGGCCATCAACAACGACGGTGACATGCTCGTCGCGGTGGACGTGCTCGCCCGGCACGTGGGTGTCATTGGCATCTTCAGCGATTGGCCGGGCACGGTGACGTACTACGCCAACTGCATGGGTTTGTAGGCCGCGTTCAAGAAACTCGAAGAGGAGGCTGTATGCGATGGGACCGTCGTGACTTCCTTCGTCTCTCCGCGCCGGGTGGCGGAGCGCTGGCTTTGGGACCTGGATTCTGGAAGGAGGCGTATGCCGCGCCCGCGCAGCCGGGGCCCAGCCCGTATGGGGCCATGTCCGGCTCGGCGGATGGGCGGTTCTACCGCTTCACTCCGTCCGCTCGCCGCTGACTGGCGTGGACAACGTCACCGTGTCGCGCTCGGGAGACCTCTTCGTCGCCGAGGACGGCGGAAATCTGGAGATCTGCATCATCACTCCGGGCCCCAGCCGAGTGGTGGCGCCATTCATCCGGCTGGATGGACATTCGAGCTCGGAAATCACGGGCCCATCCCCCCGCTCTCCGGTTTCACAAGCTGCATGGCTCATTTGCAATCATGAGTCATGGCAGCACGGGTCGGGCTGATTCTTCAAGGCGCGCCGCCCGGGAAACCCACGAGCGGCGCAAGGGACGGCGACTACATCGCGCCGGAACAGTTCTTGGTGTGGGCGCCCGGCGGGCACCAGTAGTTGGTGATGTTCAGCTGGGCCTTGGTGCCGGTGCGCGCGTCGCAGGCGCTGCCGCTGCTCCAGTTGGACTCATGAAGGGTGATGCGGTTGGGCTCAGCGGCGGTGTTCACGCTGTGCACGAACGCGGTGTGACCGGCGGAGTTCGACCCGAGGATCATTGCCACGCAGCCCACATGCGCATGGTTGCTGTTGATGATGGCCTTCTTGTCCGCCCAGGTGAACAAGCCGTAGGGCAGATTGATGCCGTAGGCATCCTGCTCCGTCCGACAGCGCGCGTAGAGGACGCATTCGTCGTCACAGGAAGAGGCGCAGGCGCCGTCGAAGGCCTGGGCCGACACTTCGCGGTCGTCCACCTCCGCTGCGATGGGCTCTGGCTGCGCGGGCACCTGCTCCTCGCTGGGGCCACAGCCGGTGAAGGCCAGGCAAAGGATGAGGGCGACTGGCTTGGACTTGAACGTCATGGGACTGCCTCCGTAAGGGAACGATGCGGAGTCAGCCTATCAGAATACTTGCTTGATAGTCTTGAATTGCCTGTTTGGCTGCTTGCTGCGCCAGGTTGGACCGAGTGGGCTCTGGAGCATCACCACTCGGGCCTCGGCCTGCTCACGCCTCACGATGTGCACCATGTAGACCGCGCGGCACTCTCACCCAATCTCGGTCTCATCCGCGTTGACAGGTTCCGCGGCTCACGGCACGTACTGCTCCGCCGAGCGCTCCGCGCCCTCCGCCCCCAGTCCCCCTATCACCAGCACCCCGCCGTCCTTCAGCGGCGTGGCCGTGTGGAAGGCGCGAGGGCGCAACAGCTCGGGCCTGCTCACCCAGCCCCGGTCGGGGTCATAGAGCGCGACATCCTTCACCGGCGCCGCATCCCAGCCCGGCAGTCCGCCGACCACCAGCACGCCTCCAGAGGTCAGCGCGGTCGCCGTGTGGTGGGCCCGAGGAACACTCAGCCAGCCCGAGTCCGTCCACGTCCGGGTGCTCGGCGCGTAGAGCTGCGTGCTGGTGCTGAATTCAGGCCCGGCCGAGCCCACCACCAGCACCTGCCCCAACGACGGTACCAGGGTGGCGGTATGGCCCGAGCGAGTCTCGGACATGGCGTTGGGCGCCGCCGTCCAGCTCCGCGTGCTCACGTCATAGACATCCGCTGTGTCGCTCGCGTCGATGTGGCCATAGCCTCCCACCGCCAGCACCCCGCCCCCCGGCAGCTCCGTGGCCGCGAGCGCATTGCGTGCCGCGGTGAGGTTGCCCACGCTCGACCACATCTCCGTGTCCGGCTCATAGAGCTCGGACGTCGTGAGCCCTCCCTCGTCGTCCTCGCCGCCGCCCATCACCAGGACCGCTCCGGAGGACAGGAGGACCGCGGCATGGCTGGCGCGCGCGTTCGCCATGGACCTCGCGGAGGTCCACGAGCCGCCATCCGCCGGGTCGTACAGCATCGCGCTCCTCAGCGCCTCCGTCCCCACGCGTCCCCCCACCACCAGCACCTTGCCGTTCCCCAACATCGTGGCCGTGTGGAAGGCGCGAGCCGCCGACAGGGTCCCCGCATCGGTCCAGGTGCTCGAGGCGAGGTCATACAGCTCGGTCGTCGCCACGGCCGCGTTCCCGGCCTCGAAGCCGCCCACCACCAGCACCTTGTCATTGCCCAGCAGCGTCGCCGTGTGGCCGAACCGCCGCGCGCCCATCGACTGGACGGGCTCCCAATGCGGCTCCGCGGGCCCCGCGTCCCCCGCGCCGCTCCCATCGGGAGCACCGCCATCGTCCCTGTCCGGGACACCGCCATCGGCGCAGAGCTCCGGCTTCTTGCGGCACACCTCTTCCACGGCCGCATCCACGTCGAGACAGCCGCCGACGGCCTGAAGTCCCAGCGCCAGCACCCCCGCCGCGGCGACTCGAAGCAGGCCCCTCACGGCCACCTCCCGGAGACAAAGGCAGACGTCCCGTCCGTGCCCACCGACAAGGCCATGGCATCCCCGGGTCCGCCCATCAGATACATCCCCGTCGCGACTCCCAATCCCACCGCGCCGCCCACCAGCAGGCCCACGCTGACCGTCTGGAGCGAGCGCGTGCGCGACGCCACCTTCCGCGCATCCTTCTCCGAGCCGATGTCCTCATCTGGCCCGTCCAGCCTCGCTCTCTCCCCCGAGGCCACCCACCACATCACCC
>NZ_JABXEM010000130.1:0-30764 GCF_013372595.1 Myxococcus sp. AM011 | reverse complement strand
AGCCGACGCCGAGCCCACAGCACCACGGCCACCGGCATCAACACCACGAACGCGATGGTGACCAGACTCGTGGCCACCACCCCCATGTCCACTCCCTTGAACATCGCGCGCCTCCCCTCCCAAAGCTCGTCGCCCTCAGAGGTAAGCACGGCCCCAGCGTCCCAAAAAAGCCACCGGAGCGAATCCACTGACTCGCGACTCAGCGCGCCGTGAGCGCGCTCGCCAGCTCCTCGTACAGATGGATGGCGCTGCGGATGGACTTCTCCCAGTCTCCCACGTGCAGGCTCTCGTTCTCCGAGTGGGCATAGGTGTACGGGTCCTCCACGCCGATGAGCAGCGCGGGCACACCGCCCAGCTCCTTCGCGAACGGCTCCACGAAGGGAATCGACGCGCCGCAGCCGATGGCCACCGCCTTCGTCCCATAGCCCTTCTCCAACGCCCGGAACGCCGCTTGGAACGCCGGATGCGACGGGTCCGTGTACCACCAACCCGACGCCCCCTCCGTGTGGAAGCTCACCTCCAGCCCCCACGGACACACCTTGCTCAGGTGCTCCTTCAGCCGCCGCTCCACGTCCTGGGCCTCCAGGTCCGGGACGATGCGGATGCCCACGCGCGCCCACGCCGCGTCGCAGATGATGTTGCGCGCGTCCTTGCGCGTGCTCGCCTGGATGGCGTTGATGGCGATGCTCGGCTGTCGCCAGTTCATCTCCCACGGGTGACGCCCACCCAGCACCTGCACGCCCGGCAACAGCCCCACCTGCTCGCGGAAGTACGCCTCGTTCCCCGGCAGCGACTGGATGCTCTCGCGCTCGCCCGGCGTGAGCGGCTTCACCCGCTCCTGAAGCCCCTCAATCGCGATGGAGCCGTCCGCGTTCGTCAGCGTGGCCAGCATCCGGCACAGCCCCATCACCGGGTCCGGCACTGGCCCGCCCCACATGCCCGAGTGCACCGCCTGCTTCAGCGCGCGCACCTCCACGTCCACCGTGACGAGCCCCCGCAGCGCGGTGGTGATGGACGGCAGCCCCGTGTCGAAGTTCGCCGTGTCCGTCAGGACGATGGCGTCCGCCTTCAACAGCGCCGAGTGCTTCTGCAAGAAGGCGGACAGATGCCCGCTGCCAATCTCCTCCTCGCCCTCGATGATGACCTTCACGTTGAGCGGCAGCCGACCCGTCCCCTTCAGCCACGCGTCCACCGCCGACGTGTGCACGACGATGCCCGCCTTGTCGTCCGCCGTGCCGCGTCCGTACAGCCGGCCGTCGCGCATCCGAGGCTCGAACGGCGGGCTCTTCCACAGCGACTCGTCGCCCGCGGGCTGCACGTCGTGATGCGCGTACAACAGCAACGTCGGTGCGCCCGGCGACCTCAGGACCTCGCCGTAGACGTAGGGATGCGCGTCGTCGATTTCGAGTAGCTGGATGTTTTCAAACCCACGGTCTTTCAAGAGTCGAGAAGTCGCCTCCGCGCTCTGACGCACCCGGGCGGCGTCGAAGCCGGGAAACGAGACGCTGGGTATGCGCACGAGGGCCATGAGGTCCTCGAGGTAGGCGTTCTTCTGGGACTCGAAGTGAGAGAGAGCCTGGGCGATGGGCATGCTCACCCCTTAACCTAAAAAGGCAGGCAGGCGCTCCAGGTCCTCGCGCGGATGTCGCGCGGTCCAAGTATCATGCGAGGCCATGTCCGACACCCCGACACTGCTGCTCGTCGACGACGACAGCTTCGTGCGCCGCATCCTCAAGGACGTCATCGCCGACACGGGCATCGAGCTGCGGTTGCTCGAGGCCGCGGACGGAGAGGAAGGTCTCGCGGTGGCAGCGCGCGAGCAGCCCGCGGTGATGTTCCTGGACCTCTTCATGCCGAAGAAGAGCGGGCTGGAAGTTCTCGGCGCCATCAAGCAGGTGTCTCCCAACACGCGCGTGCTCGTCATCAGCAGCATGGATGCCGAGCCCGTCGTGGAGCAGGCCATGGCCGCGGGCGCGGTGGGGTTCGTGGGAAAGCCCTTCCATCCGCTGGAAATCGCCTCGGCCGTGCGCCAGGCGCTCGCTCACTGACTTCAGAGGTGTCTGCGTGTCGTCTCCTGCTGTCGGTTACTGGGTAGCGGACAACCTGGGCCGCGTACTGGGCCCGCTCGCACTCCAGGCCCTTCGAGAGCTCATCTCCTCCGGGCGGCTCAAGGCCGCCGTGCGCGCTTCTCGGGACGGCACCCAGTGGGTGGCCGTCCAGGAGCTGCCGGAGCTGCGCGACCTCTTCGGCACAGCGCGGCCCGCGCCCGCCGTGGAGCAACAGCAGGCCGAGCGCCTGCGCACCCAGCTCCGGGGGCTGCAGAACCTGCCGCCTCACGAGGTCTTCGGCGCCAAGCCGACCGCGAGCCTGGATGAGGTGCGGCTGGCCTTCTTCCGCATGGCCAAGCGCTTCTCGCCCGAGCACCTGTCGCCGGAGACGCACCCGGAGCTGCGCACGGTGTCGGCCGAGATTTTCGACTTCCTGTCGCGCTGCATGCGCGAGGTGGAGGTGCTCTCCGCGCAGGGCGCCTACCAGCAGGCCCGGCCGCTGCCTCCCCGGTTGGACATGGACGGGCCGCTGCCTCCCCCGCCTCCGCCGGCCGCGATGGTGCCGCCCGTGGCCGCGCGGATTCCCGCCATCGCGCCCGTGCAGCAGCCCGTGGCCGCCGTCGCGCTCGCGCCTCAACCCGTGGCCGTCGCGCCTGCCCCGCAGCCCGCGATGCCGGCCCGACCACTGCCACCGGTGATGCACGCGACATCCGCGCCCGCCGCGCCGCGCCCGCCGCCGGTGCAGCGCACGCACACGTTGCCGCCGCCCGCGCCTCCGCCGCCCGCGCCTCCGGTGCGCAAGGCCGCCGCCGCGCCCACCTATTCCAGCGCGGAGTTCGTGGGACTGGAGCGCCGCGCGGATGATCGCATCCACGCGGACGTGAAGGTGTCGATGCAGAACACCGGCATCTTCACGGACCACCGCATCATCAACCTCTCCTCCGGCGGCCTCTTCATCGCGACGGACAAGCCGCTGCGGCTGGGCACCCTGGTGGAGCTGACGCTGCGGTTCGATGACCCCTCGCGCGTGATGACGCTGCGAAGCTCCGTCATCTGGGAGAACTCGCTGGAGGACGGCAAGAATCCGCGAGGTTATGGGTTGCGGCTCAGCAGCCTCCGCAAGGAGGAGCGGGATTTCATCCAGCAGTTCGTGAGCCGCAAGCCCCCGAAGAAGCCCTGAGCGGGAGCGTCCGCCCGGGGCGGCTTGCTACATCAACTGGCCGAAGAAGACGGCCCCGGTCATCACGAACGCCGCCATCACCGCCATCACCGCCTTGAGCTCCAGGTCATCGCGGCCCATCACATTCATGAAGTTCATGGTGTCCATCCTTCGCTGTGTCCCCTCGCCCTTTCCTACGGGACACCGCGATATCGATTGCATCCCCCTCCCGGCGCCCTCGCGCCGTCAGCCAGGATGACCTCCATGCCCGCCGACGCCTCCGCCGCTCCGCCTGCCTACTGGTTGCTCGAAGGGCTGCCCACCCCCGCGTCGGTCGTCCGGGGGGATCAGGTGGTGACCGCCAACGCGGCCATGGTGGCCCTGATGGGAATCTCCCTCGACGAGCTGAGGGCCACGCCTGTCTCGGCGCTCATCGCCCGCGTCGTGCCCGTCGAGTCAAGCTGGGTGGAGGCGCTGCACGAGGCGGTCACCCGCGACGGAAACCGCCCGGAGCGCCCGCTGTGGATGCGCATCCGGGGCGAGGACGGGCGGGAGCACACGGTGACGGTGACGTATTCGCCGGGCGCCGCGCCGGACGAGACGGTGGTGCTGATGCACGACGCGGCGGGGGTGGACACCACGCGCCGGCTCACCGAGGCGCTGGCCGCCGCCGCCGCGGACATGCTGCGCGCGCGCGATGAGCACGAGGTCCTGGAGACGGCCATCGAGGCCGTCCACCGCCAGGGCTTCTATTCCGCCATCCTCCTCGTCGAGGGGAACACGTTCCGACACGGGCCCATGCGGCAGCAGCCCGCCATCGTCGCGCTGGCCGAGCGCACCTACGGCATGCCTCTCTCGGAGGTCCGGCTCCCCCTGAGCACGCTGCCGCACCTGGCGGAGGTGCTCGCGCGGCGCAAGGCGGCCTTCCATCAGGACGCGCTCGGCGCGGCCCACCGCGTCCACACGAGCGAGGTCTTCGAGGACATCCAGCGCGCCTATCCACCCGGCATCCGCGCCCTGGACGCCCCCATCTTCGTGGAGGGCCAGCCCTTCGGCATCCTCACCGCGCAGGGGCTGGACCTCACGCCCGCCTCCGCGGGCACGCTGGAGCTGTTCGCGCAGTTGCTCGGGGCCGCGCTCGAGAACGTGCGTCACCACCACATGGCGGCGGAGCGCCTGGGCGAGGTGACACGGCTCCAGGAGGAGCTGGTGGCGCAGGAGCGGCTGACGGTGCTCGGCGAGGCCGCGGGCGTGGTGGCGCACGAGGTGCGCAATCCGCTCGGCGCCATCCTCAACGCGGTGGCGGTGCTGCGTCGCGAGGCGCACCTGGGCCCCACGGGCCAGGCCGCGGTGGGCATGCTGGAGGAAGAGGCCATCCGGCTGGAGGACATCGTCCGCGACTTGCTGGACGTGGTGCGCCCATTGGAGCCTCGCCCGCGTCCCGTGCACCTGGGAGAGCTGGTGCGCCGCGCGCTCGGCCAGCTCCATGGTCCGCCGGACGCGCCCACGCTGCGCTTCACCGTGGACGAGGCGCCGGACACGCCCGAAATCATGGGCGACGAGACGCTGCTCCAGCTCGCGGCGACGCACCTGGTGCGCAACGCGGTGCAGGCCTCACCGCCGGGTGGGCGCGTGCGGCTGAACGTGGAGCCCGTGGAGGGCGGCGTGCGGCTGGTGGTGGAGGACGAGGGCCCGGGCATCCCCGACGTGGACCCGCGCCGCGTCTTCGAGCCCTTCTTCCTCACCCGCGCCAACGGGCGGGGCCTGGGGCTCGCCATCGTCAAGCGCGTGGTGCTCGCGCACGGCGGACAGGTGCGCGCGCGGGGCCGGGAGAAGCGGGGCGCGCGCTTCGAGGTGGTGCTCCCGCTGGAGCCTACCCGTAGGTTTCCCGCCTGATGCGCTTGTCGTCGATGTCGAGCGCGTGCAGGTGGCCAAGCACGGTCTCCATGAAGCGCGGCGTGGCCGGGGTGCGCGTCTCCAGCGCCTTGCGGCGGTCCCACGGCGTAATCGCGGGGCCGCACGCGTAGACGAGGCACGTGGCCCGGTCCGGGATGAGCTCTTCCAGCAGGGACTGATGGACGCGGCCCTTGCGCACGTTGGCGCCGAAGCGCGACTCGTCCAGCTCGCGGGTGAGCGTGTGCACCAGGCGGACGCGGTCCGGGTGCTGGCGCTCCAGCGCCTCCAGTTCGTCCCGGTAGAGCACGTCGCTCCACGTCTTGTTGGACATGAGCAGGGTGTGGCGCACCTTGAGATTCCGGTGGAGCGCGTCCTTGAGGATGCCGAAGTTGGGCACCGCGCCGGAGCCGGCCACCAGGTGGACGACATGGTCCGTGCGCTGGTCCACGTCGTCGGGCAGCACGTAGGGGCCCATGAAGCCCAGCACCTTGAGGCGCGCGCCGGTGAGCCGACCGTGGACGAGGAACGGGGACAACAGCGGCGGGTAGCGGGTGAGGCCGGGGATGAACTCCTCGTCCTTCACGGTGATGGCCACGTGGGGCTCGTGGGGGGCGGAGGCCAGCGAATACGAGCGCTGGGGCTCCTTTCGCCCCTTTTGTTCCTGCAGGTAGGCGGACAGGCGCCCGAGCGCGTGGAACTGGTGCGGGTCGATGTTGATGAACTGGCCGGCCTTGTAATCCGGCCGGGTCTCCCCGAAGTCGAGGAAGAGCGTCGCCGTATCGTGCGTGTCCATCCGCACGTGGGCGACGGTGACCTCGTACTCCACGGGCTTCCTGCTGCGCGAGGGGGTGGCTTCGACGGCGCTCATGGCTTCCTCCCTTAGCGCAAACCCGGGGTGCTCGCCGATGGGTTCTCGTGGGCCCGGGGGGTCATCGGTTCGTGACGCGCCGGGCGAGGCCCCGCCCCGGAGTCGGTCCGGAGCGTTGGCTGCACGACGGGACGGCTTGCGGGCAGGTGTGGTGCTCTGCGTCAGCACTGACCTGAAGTCGTCACGGGACTACATCTTCTGGTGGCCAGTGGTGGCGCTGAAGCCCTGGCGGTGTTGGTCGGACGCCAGGGCTCCGGCCAGTCCATGCTCTCGGGCGTCCCCGAGGTGGAGGCGACCGAAGCGTGCTCCGCATTCTCTTTTCCCTGATGGCCCGGCTACCGGAGAGTGTCCGGCGCCACGTGGTGCGAACCCTGATGGACGGCGTGTGGGATGCGCTGGCGGACGAAGTCGTGGAGGGACGGAGCAACATCCCCGACGTGCCCTGCCTCTACATCTGCAACCACCTGTCCAACGCGGACGGCTTCACGCTGTTCCGCGCGTTCCGTCCCCGGAAGCTGCATTTCCTGGCGGGCGTGAAGCTCCAGAGCACGGTGATGACGCGGCTGGCCTCGGAGGTGATGGACACCATCGCCATCAAGCCCAACTCGCCGGACATCGAGGCGGTGCGCCGGGCGGTGGAGACGCTCAAGGGCGGCAACTCGGTGCTCATCTTCCCGGAAGGGGCGCGCAGCCGGAATGGCGCGTTGCAACAGGCGAAGAAGGGCGTGTCGCTCATCGCCAAGCGCGCGGGCGCGCCGGTGGTGCCGATAGCGCTGATGGGGACGGAGAAGCTGATGCCCATCAACGACTCGGACATGGGCGGCGAGCGGCTGTATCACGCCCACGTCCGTGTGCGGGTGGGCCCCGCGTTCCGCATGGAGGACCTGGAGCCCGAAGTCGTCGGCGCGGAGGACCCCAGGCAGGCGCTGGTGGACGCGATGATGCGCCGGGTGGCCAGGCTCCTGCCTCCCGAGTACCGGGGCGTCTACGCGGATGACGCGCCCCGGGTGCCCCGGCCGCTGGAGTCCGCGGCTCCCGCCGCGGCGCCGCCGTGATTCCGCAATGAGGCGTTGCGGTCGCCACGGGAGCACTGACAATAGGGGTCCCCCGTGACGACCGCCCGCGCCCCTGAACATGTCTATGTCTCCACTCTCCCCGGACTGGAGACCGCGCTGGAAGCGGAGTGCTCCGCGCTGGGCTGGAAGCCCTTCCTCGTCGAAGGCGGTGTGGAGCTCGAAGGGCCCCCGGGGCTGCACCAGGAGGCCAACCTGCGCTTGCGCACGGCGAGCCGGGTGTTGCTGCGGCTGGGCACCTTCCACGCGAGTGACGAGGGGGCGTTGATACGCGGCCTGCGCGGGTTGGACCTGTCACGTACGTGGGACCGGAGCGCGCCGCCCCGGCTCTCGGTGACGCTGCACCGCGCGGGAGTCCCGAGCCAGGGCATCGTGTTCTCCGCGGCGGCGAAGGCCTGGGGACTGGCCGACGTGAGCCGCGCGGGGCCGCTCGATGACGAAGGCGGGCCGGGGCTCACGTTGCTGGTCCGCGTGGAGGGCAATGACTTCACCGTGAGCGCGGACACCAGCGGGGAGCCGCTGCATCGCCGGGGTTATCGCCAGGAGGTGAGCCGCGCGCCCCTTCGGGAGACGCTCGCGGCGGGCCTCTTGATGCTGGCCGGGTATGACGGCACAGAGCCGCTGGTGGACCCGATGTGCGGCTCGGGGACCTTCCTGGTGGAGGGCGCGTGGATGTCCATGCGCCGCGCGCCGGGCCTGCTGCATGGCTTCGCGTTCGAGTCCTTCCCGGGCTTCGACACGAGCGCGTGGGCCGCTCGCAAGGCGCGCGCGGAGGCGGAGTCGCTGCCGGCACCGCGAGCGGCCGTGTATGGCTTTGACATCAACGCGGGTTCGCTGGGCACGGCTCGACGGAATGCACGGCGCGCGGGCATGACGCTCGCGCTGGAGCGCAAGGACTTGCGCACGTTGACGGCGCCCTCGGGTGGGCCTGGGCTGTTGGTCGCGAATCCGCCTTACGGCAAGCGGCTGGGCGAAGGCGAGGACCTGCCCGGCCTCTATCGCGCGCTCGGCAACACGGTTCGCAAGGGCTTCGCGGGCTGGCGCGCTGCATTGATAGTTCCGGATGACTCCGCGCTGGTGAAGGCACTGGAGTTGCCGGGCGCGCGCAGTCTGCCCGTGCGTAACGGCGGGCTGCGCTGCCGGCTGCTGCTGACCTCTTGAGCCGTGCTCGGTGAGGGGCGCGGGTGGGCCCGGATTCGCGGTTTCGCTCCGCGTATGCTCCAGTGGTCGTCCCTGTCAGGTCCACCCCGGCCTCCCCCACCCCACCATGACGACTGGTAGCGATTCGACGCCTCAAGACCTTGGAATGAAGCGCGCGGTCTCCCGCTGGGAACTGGTGGGCTTCTCCATCAACGACGTCATCGGCAGCGGGGTGTATCTCCTGCCCGCCGCGGCCGCGGCCAACCTCGGCTCCGCGAGCACGGGTGCCGTGGTGCTCGCGGGACTGGCCGTGCTGCTGCTCGTGCTGTGTTTCGCGGAGGCCGCCAGCTACTTCGACAAGCCCGGCAGCGCGTACCTCTACACGCGCGAGGCCTTCGGTGAGTTGGTCGGCTTCCAGGTGGGTTGGATGACGTGGCTGGCCCGCGTCTCGTCGGTGGCCTCGCTGTCCGTGGGATTCTCTCGCGCGCTCGGCTACCTGTGGCCCGGCGCCAACGAGGGCCTTGGCCAGGCCTTGGCCATCGCGCTTCCGTTGCTCGCACTCACCGCCATCAACGTCGTTGGTGTGAAGGGTGGTGCGCGCACCGCTGTGTTCCTGGCCATCACCAAGACGGTGCCGCTGCTCATCTTCATCGGCGTGGGCATCTTCTTCGTGTCCACTCCGCTGGCCACCTCGGTGGTCGCGAAGAATGAAGGCAACCTGGGCGCCGCCGTGTTGCTGCTGCTGTTCGCCTACGCGGGCTTCGAGAACACCGCCGCCCCGGCGGGTGAGTTCAAGAACCCGCGCCGGGACGTGCCCTTCGCGCTCATCGTCCAGATTGGCGTCGTCACGCTCATCTACACGGCGGTGCAGTGGGTCGCCCTGGGCACGCTGCCGGGTGTCGTGGACGCGAAGACACCACTCGCGGATGCCGCCGCGCGCTTCCTCGGCGGTTGGGGCGGACTCCTGATGACGGTGGGCGGGGTCCTGTCCATCCTCGGCACCAACAGCAACACGGTGCTCGCGGGGCCGCGTTACCTCTACGCGCTGGCGCAGGACGGCTTTGGCCCGGCGGCGCTCGCCACGCTGCACCCGCGCTACCGCACGCCGATGTTCGCCATCGTGCTGCAGACCGCCATCGCCCTGCCGCTCGCCTTCTCCGGCTCGTTCGAAGTGCTCGCCACGCTCTCCGTTGTGGCTCGACTGGCGACGTACTTCGGAACGGCGGTGGCGGTGCCCGTGCTGAGGCGCAAGCTCCAGCAGCCTGCCAATGCGTTCCGCATCCCCGGGGGACCGGTGATTCCCATCGCCGCCGCCTCGCTGTGTGTCGTGTTCGCACTGAGCGCCGAGCGAAAGAACCTCATCGCCGGGGCCATCGCGCTCGCCGTCGGCTTCGTGCTGTATCGCTTCCAGCGCAAGCCGGACGGCAAGGCCGCGCTCGAGTAACCCAGGGCGTGCCTGGCTCCCGGGCCCGTTCGCCGGGGGCCCGGGTTTCATGCTAGCGGTGAGCGCGTGGACGCGCGTGTCACCCTCTTCGAGCCCCGGACGAGTCCTCCCGAGGAGGGAGGCAGCTTTCCCAGTCCCTTCGACGAGTTGGAGCCTTCGACGCTGGCTCGACAGGCGGCGGAGGTGCTTCAAGCGGAGCTGCGCTCGGGGCACCTCGCTCCGGACGTACCCACGTCCCTCTTGGAGAATCCCGAGGGCGGGAAGATGTTCGGCGTGCTCGTGGTGCGCCTGCCGGATGGACGCATCGGGTTCCTGCGGGCCTTCTCGGGGATGCTCGCCGGACGCTGGGATGTGGAGGGCTTCGTTCCACCCCTGTTCGACCGCGAGGCGCGCGCGCACCTGGAGCCCACGGGCGAGGTGACGGTGAAGGCGCTGCTGGCTCGGTATGAGGCACTGAGTACAGCGCCCGAATTCCTCGAACTACGTACCGCGCAGGCGGCCCAGTCGGCCCGACACACGGCGGAGCTTTCGGCACTGCGTGAGCGACACGAGGCCAAGCGCAAGCAACGTCATGCGCGCCGGGATGAACTCACCCGGAATCAGCCAGCGCATTCTGGGGAAGGCGTCAGCACGGAGCAACGCGCCGCGCTCCACGCGCTCGACCAGGAGAGCCGAGGAGACAAGGCCGAGCGCAGAAGGCTGGAGGCCACCCATGCGGAAGAGCGACAGCGAATCGAGCCAAAGCTCGCACGGCTGGAGCGACGACTGCGTGCCGTGGAGCGCCTGCGCCACATGGTGAGCCGTGCGCTCATGCGGCGCATCCACGACACCTACGCCATCACCAGTGCGATTGGTGAGCGTCGCCTCCTGCGAACTCTGTACGAGCGCGGCCAACCTCCCTCCGGCGCCGCGGACTGCGCCGCGCCCAAGTTGCTCGCGTATGCGTATGCCCATGGGCTGCGCCCTCTCGCGCTCGCGGAGTTCTGGTGGGGCTCGGCGCCTCCGGCGGGAGGACGTGTCTCCGGCGCGTACTACGCCGCGTGTCGCGACAAGTGCGGCCCGCTGCTCCCCTTCATGTTGGAGGGACTCCAGGTCGCGCCTCCTCGAATCTTCTCACCGCCCCCCTCGGCCCCTGGGGCGCTGACGGTGCTGTTCGAAGACCCGTGGCTCGTCGTCATCAACAAGCCCCATGGGCTGCTGTCCGTGCCGGGACGCGAGGAGTCGCTCACGGACTCCGTGCTCACGCGACTGAAGGCCCGACATCCCCAGGCCACGGGCCCGCTCCTGGTGCACCGGCTGGACCTGGACACGTCGGGGCTGCTCGTCGCGGCGCTCGACTCACGCACGCATGCGTCGCTGCAGAGTCAGTTCGTGCACCGTGAAGTGCGGAAGCGTTACGTGGCGTGGGTGGACGGACACGTGCGGGAGGACCAGGGCCGCATCGACTTCCCGATGCGCGTCGACCTGAACGACAGGCCTCGACAGATTCACGACCCGGTCCACGGCAAGTCCGCCGTGACGGAGTGGCGCGTCCTCGAACGGCGTGAAGGACGGACCCGCGTGGCCTTCTTCCCGCTCACGGGGAGGACACATCAACTCCGGGTCCATGCCTCGCATCCACTCGGGCTCGGAGCGCCCATCGTCGGAGACCGGCTCTACGGCCGCGACGGCGAACGCCTCATGCTCCACGCGGAGTCGCTCACCTTCCAGCATCCAAGGACAGGAGAGAGCATCACCTTCGACTGCCCAGCACCCTTCTGACTCTCCAGTCGCGTGGCTCGTGCGCAACGAGGAGGCCCTTCACGAGCCTCCTCGTCACACGCTCAGCCCTCGACAGTCGGCGCTGCTTCCTCTTCGGAAGACACCATCTGCGGCGCCTCGGGCAGTGGCTCGACAGGGACCGCGCCGCCCACGGACGCAGCGGGCTTCACGCCCAGCTCCCGCGTCAGCTTCGGATTCACGCCCGTCTCCGCCAACAACCGCTCGAGCTGAATCCGCGCCCGCCGATTGTCCCGGTGCACCCGCCGCGCGAGGATCAACTCGTTCTTCAACGAGTGCTCCCAGCCCGTCAGCTCCGTCACCGTCACCTGATATCCGAACGACTCCAGCGTCAGCGCGCGGATGACGTTCGTCAGGTGCGAGCCGAACTCGCGCCGGTGCCACGCATGCGCGTACAACAGGCCCATGCTCCCGTGCGCCGCCTGGCGATTCTCCTTCAACTGCGCGGCCACCTCCGCCTGACAGCACGGCACCACCGCGACGTGGTCCGCGCCATGACGGACGGCCGCGATGAGCGCGTCGTCCGTGGCCGTGTCACACGCATGCAGCGCCATCAGCAGATGGATGCGCTCCGGATACGCGGCCTGGTCGATGTGCGCCGTCTGGAACTGCATCCGCGAGAAGCCCAGCCGCTCGGCACGCCCCTTCGCGCGCTCCGTCAGCTCCGGACGCCCTTCCACCGACAGCAACGTGCCCGCGGCGACATCCTTCAGGAACAGCTCGTAGAGCACGAACCCCAGGTACGCGTTGCCACTGCCCGCATCCACGAACACGGAGGACTCGGGGTGGCGCGCCTTCACGTCCTCCACCGCCGGGCGCAACAGCCCCATCAGGTGGTTGACCTGCTTGAGCTTGCGCAGCGCATCCGCGTTGAGGTGGCCCTCGCGCGTGAGCAGGTGCAGCTCGCGCAAGAGCGCCTGCGACTGGTCCGGCAGGAGCTCCCGCCGGACCTGCGAAGCCTTGACGTTGCGCCTCAGATGGACACCACCTCGAGGACCTCGGGAATGATCTCCCGCAGGCGCCCCTCGATGCCCATCTTCAGTGTCGCCGTCGACGACGGACAGCCCGCGCACGAACCCTTCATGTGCAGGTAGACGATGCCGTCCTCGAAGCGGTCCAAGGTGATGTCGCCGCCGTCCATCGCGACCGCCGGACGAATCTCCGCGTCCAGGATGTCCCGGATGCGGGCCTCCACCGAGCCACCACCGTCGCTCGCCGTCGCCTGACGCGCCGCCGCGATCGCCTCTTCGTCCACCACCGGCTCGTTCGCCGTCAGGTGCGTATCCAGGGTCTCCATCACCTGGTCATTCAGCTCGTCCCACTCACCCTCATCCCCCTTCGTCACCGTCACGAAGTTGGTGCCAATCATCACCGCCGTCACACCGCGCACGTCCATGAGCTTGCGCGCGAGGGGGGACTTCGCCAGGGCATCCTGGGGATTCGTGATACTCACCGCGCCGCCCGCCAACAGCTTCCGATCCACCACGTACTTCAGCGTGCTCGGGTTGGGGGTCCATTCCAGCTGGATGTTCACCGACATGCAGTTCTCCTCGGTCCTCTCCTCTAAGGCGCTCGCGGCCCCATAGCAACCCGACCCTCGGGGAATCAAACCTCCGCTCCCCTCCCCGCCACGTCCGCTCCCCCTGTCTCATCGGGGAATAAAAGAACAGCCCGAATTCGCGGCAGAATCGGAACTCCACTATGGTGGACGGACCTCCGCGCCCCCTGTGAGCCTCACATGGCCATCAGTCCCCTGCGCCGTCCCACCGAGCAGCCCCAGCCTCCGCCGCCCCGCATTCCCGGAAGCGTGCTGGAGGGACTGTTCGTGCGGGGGCTGAAGGTCTCGGGCCGGTTCGCGGAGGAGCTGGCCCTGCTGGGCTACGACATCAAGAAGCCGGAGATGGACTACCCCGTCCAGGTCTGGCAGCGCACGGCGGCCCTGGCGCGCCAGGAGGCCTTCGGCGAGCTGAGTGATGAGGAGGGCTACCGGCAGGTCGGTCGCACGCTCGTCAACGGCTTCGCGGAGACGCTGGTGGGACGCGTGGCGGCGGTGGCCCTGCCCATGATTGGCCCCGCGCGCGCCGCGGAGCGCATCCCCCGGTATCTGGCGATGATGGGCCGCGCCGACATCGAAATCACCATGTCCCCGGTGGGCGAGCGGGGCCGGCGGCTGCACATCACCGACCGATACAACCGACCGGACCTGATGGCCGGCGGCCTGGAGCGGATGTTGGAACTGGCCAACGCCCAGCCCCGAATCACGGTAGAGGAGCGCAGCGCGGACGGTTACCGTCTGTTGGTCCGCTGGTAACTCGCGCCCGGGTCGTCGACGGCGCCCACTGGAGCGCCCATGTCCTACCCTCCCCGACTCGCCCACCTCGCCACTCGCGCCGTGGTGGTCGCCAAGCTGGCCCCCACCTACGCCCAGGCGCACCAGATCGACGAGGAGGAGGCCGGGCAGCGGCTCTCCGCCGCCCTCGCCGGAAGGATGCTGCCCGCGCTGCTGGAGTCCGCGTGGGCCGCCATGAAGGGCTCCACGAAGCGGCTCAACGACGACGGGCTCCTGGAGAAGGTCGCCACCACCCTGGGGGACCGTCCCACCCGCCCGGGCCGCGTGGCGCCCGCGTCTCCCGCCTGGAGCGCGTTCCTCGTCCTGGCGGACCTGGAGGCCGGCACCGCCAGCGACGCGGCCCGCCGGGTCATGGAGACCGAGGAGGGACGTCGTCGAGGCGACGCTGGCCTGGCCGAAGCGGGCCGCTTCCTTGCCGCCGAATTGACACGCGGGAAGTAGCGGCCGGCCGGGCGTGGCGAGGGGGGGCCGCCGTCGTTATAGGCTGGCCCCGAAACCACCTCGCGCCGACGCCGATGTCCACCCCGCTGCCCACCACCCTGCGCATCCTGACCTCCATCCACGAGGTGCCCGCGTCCCTCTGGGACGGGCTCGTGGACGAGGCGGCAGTGCCCTTCCTGGAGTGGGCCTTCCTGGCCGCGCTCGAGGACAGCGGCAGCGCGGTGCCGGAGCGCGGCTGGCACCCCCGGCACCTGACGCTGTGGCGCGGCTCGCGCCTCGTCGCCGCCGCGCCCGCGTACCTCAAGGACGACAGCCAGGGCGAGTTCGTCTTCGACGCGCCCTGGGCCACCGCCGCCGAGCGCGCGGGCCTGCGCTACTACCCGAAGCTCGTCTTCACCGTCCCCTTCACTCCCGCCACCGGCCGGCGCGTGCTGGTGGCCCCCGGCGAGGACCGCGCCGCCCGCGAGGCGGAGCTGTATGCGGGTGCCCTGGAGTTCGCCCGCGCCGAGCACCTCTCCGGCATCCACGTCCTCTTCCCCACCGAGGAGGAGCTGCCCACGCTGGAGGCCCAGGGCTTCGCCCTGCGGCTGGGCGTCCAGTACCAGTGGCAGAACGCCGGCTACCGGACGATGGAGGACTTCCTCGCCCGCTTCCACTCCAAGCGGCGCAACCAGGTGCGGCGCGAGCTGCGAGCCCCCTCCGAGCAGGGCCTGACGCTGCGCACCGTGCGGGGCGAGGCCCTTCAGTCGGTGGACGTGGACACGCTGCACCGCCTCTACGTCTCCACGGTGGACAAGTACCCGTGGGGCGCGCGCTTCCTCACCCGCGACTTCTTCGCGCGGATGGTCGCCCACTTCCGGCACCGCTGCGAGCTGGTGGAGGCCCGGAGGGAAGGGGCCCTGGTGGCCGGCGCGTTCAATTTCAGGGCGCCACAGGTCCTCTACGGCCGTTATTGGGGATGCTTCGAGGAGCATCCATTCCTTCACTTCAACGTCTGCCTCTACCACCCCGTGGCGGAGGCCATTGAACAGGGCCTGACGCGGTTCGAGCCCGGCGCTGGCGGAGAGCACAAGCTCACCCGAGGCTTCGAGCCCCGCCTCACGTACAGTGCCCACCTGCTCCTCCACCCGGGGTTGGAGCGGGCGGTGCGTGGCTTCCTGGAGCACGAGCGGGCAGCCGTCCGGGGAGGGCTGCCCCAGTGGCGGGCGGAGACGGGTTTCAAGGGAGAGGCCTGAAACGGCCCGCTTCCGAGGTCATCAAAGGGAGTCCGACAGACTTATGGCGCAGAAGGACGAGCACGACAGCTCCGTCGTCACGGAGACCGTACCCAAGCAGAAGCTCAAGAAACCGACGCTCTACAAGGTGCTTCTGCACAACGACAATTACACGACGCGTGAGTTCGTGGTGGCCGTCCTGAAGGAGGTCTTCCACAAGTCGGAGTCGGATGCCGTGCAGATCATGCTGCACATTCATTACAACGGAGTCGGAGTGGCCGGCGTCTATACGTTCGAGGTCGCCGAGACGAAGCTCAAGACGGTGGAGGCCGCGGCTCGGGACAATGGGTTCCCGCTTCGGCTCTCCATGGAACCCGAGGAAGGTTGAACCGTGGCAGGACCGCTGATTGCCAAAGAGTTGCAGGCCAGCTTCCGCACCGCCCTGGAAGAGGCGCGGAAGATGAGCCACGAGTACCTGACGCTGGAACACCTGCTCCTCGCGCTCACCAAGGACTCGCGCACGCGCGAAGTCTTGAAGGCGTGTGGGGCCAACGTGAAGCGCCTCCAGGAGCGGCTCGTCTCCTTCCTGGAGGAGACAGTCGAGCGCCTGCCGGACGGGGTGGAGGCCGAGCCGCAGCAGACGATTGGAGTGGAGCGCGTGCTCCACCGCGCCGCCATGCACGCCCTGTCCGCCGAGCAGAAGCTCATCGACGGGGGCGACGTGCTGGTGGCCCTCTTCCGTGAGGAGGAGAGCCAGGCCCTCTACCTGCTCCAGCAGGAGGGAGTCACCCGGCTCGACTTGCTCAACTACATCTCCCACGGCATCTCCAAGGACGAGGAGGCCGGCGAGGACGACGCGTCCGAGGGCGCCCAGGGAGGAAATGCGCCCGCGGGTGACGACGACGAAGGGGAGTCCCCGCGCAAGAACCCGCTGGAGGTCTACACCACCCAGCTCAACATCGAGGCCAAGGAGGGTCGCATCGACCCGCTCATCGGCCGCGACAAGGAGCTGGAGCGCACCATCCAGGTGCTCAGCCGCCGCCGGAAGAACAACCCGCTCTACGTGGGCGAGGCGGGCGTGGGCAAGACGGCCATCGCCGAAGGGCTGGCGCTCTACATCCACGAGGGCCGCGTCCCGGAGCCGCTGAAGAACGCCGTCGTCTACTCGCTCGACATGGGCTCGCTGCTCGCGGGCACCAAGTTCCGCGGCCAGTTCGAGGAGCGGCTCAAGGGCGTGCTCAAGGCGCTTCAGGAGAAGAAGGACGCCATCCTCTTCATCGACGAAATCCACACGATTGTCGGCGCGGGCGCCACCAGTGGCGGCTCCATGGATGCGTCCAACATCCTCAAGCCGGCGCTCGCGAGCGGGAAGCTGCGCTGCATCGGCTCGACGACGTACCAGGAGTTCAAGTCGTCCTTCGAGAAGGACCGCGCGCTGTCGCGGCGCTTCCAGAAGATTGAGGTCGCCGAGCCCTCCGTCGAGGACACCGTCCTCATCCTGGAGGGGCTGAAGAGCCGCTACGAGGAGCACCACGGGGTGAAGTACACGCCCGAGGCGATTCGCGCGGCGGCGGAGCTGGCGGCCAAGCACATCAATGACCGCTTCCTGCCGGACAAGGCCATCGACGTCATCGACGAGACGGGCGCGGCGGAGAAGCTCAAGCCGGACGGCGTGCGCACCAACACCGTCACCGGCGCGGACGTGGAGGCCGTCGTCGCGAAGATGGCGAAGATTCCCGCCAAGAGCGTGTCCGCCAGCGAAGGCGTCCAGCTCCAGAATCTGGAGAAGGAGTTGCAGGCGGTCATCTTCGGGCAGGACAGCGCCATCAAGGACCTGGTCGGCGCCATCAAGCTGGCGCGCTCGGGGTTGCGTGCGCCGGAGAAGCCCATCGGCTCGTTCCTCTTCTCGGGCCCCACGGGCGTGGGCAAGACGGAGCTGGCCAAGCAGCTCGCGCAGACGTTGGGCGTGGAGTTCCTGCGCTACGACATGAGCGAGTACTCGGAGAAGCACACGGTGAGCCGGCTCATCGGCGCGCCGCCGGGCTACGTCGGGTTCGACCAGGGCGGCCTGCTCACGGACGCGGTGCGCAAGCATCCGTACGCCGTGGTGGTGCTGGATGAAATCGAGAAGGCCCACCCGGACCTCTTCAACATCCTGCTCCAGGTGATGGACCACGCGACGCTGACGGACAACAACGGCCGTAAGGCCGACTTCCGCAACATCGTCCTCATCCTCACCACCAACGCGGGTGCCCAGGAGATGAGCACCAAGTCCATCGGCTTCGGTGACATGACGAAGCCGGCCGACGCGATGCGCGCGAAGAAGGCGATTGAGCGCACCTTCACGCCGGAGTTCCGCAACCGGCTGGACGGGTGGATTCTCTTCTCCGGCCTGCCGCCCGACATCATCCTCAAGGTGGTCGACAAGGAGGTCCGCCTCCTCCAGAAGATGCTGGACGAGAAGAAGGTGAAGCTGGAGCTGACGCCGGCCGCCCGCGCATGGCTGGCCGAGCATGGTTATGACCCGGCCTTCGGTGCCCGGCCCATGGCCCGCCTCGTGGACAACGCGCTGAAGAAGCTCCTCGCGGAGGCGCTGCTCTTCGGCGATTTGAAGAACGGCGGCACCGCCCGCTACGACGTGGACCCGGCTGGCGAGGGGCTCAAGCTCCAGGCGATTGCAGTGCAGCCCGAGCCCGCGCTGGCGTAGTCGGCGCTCCGCGGACGTCCTGAAATGAAGAGGCCCCGATTCCCAGGTGAGGGAGTCGGGGCCTCTTCGCTTCCAGGGTGCTTCGCTGGAAGGAGCTACTCGACGCGGTAGATTTTCACCGCGCTGGAGAGCTGCTCGGAGATGATTTGCAGCGTGGTGGCCGCCTCGCCCGTGGAGCCGATGCGGGCCACCGTCTCGTCCATCATCTTGGAGAGGTCATTCACCGCCAGGGTGATTTGGTTGATGCCCACGTTCTGCTGGCTCACGGCGGCGGCAATCTGACGGACGGCGGCGGCGTTGTCCTGGACGATGGAGGACAGCTCGCGCAGGTTCTGCCCGCTGGTGCGCACCTGAGCCAGGCCCGCCTCCATGCGCTCCGCGCCGCGCTCGGTGATTCGCACCGCGGCCGTCACCGAGTTGGCGATGTCGTCGAGCAGCTCCCGCACCCGCGTCGTGGCTTGGATGGACTGGTCCGCCAGCGCGCGGATTTCGCGCGCCACCACACCGAAGCCCTTGCCGTGCTCGCCCGAGCGCACCGACTCAATCGCCGCGTTGAGCGCGAGCATGTTGGACTGGTCCGCCAGGTCCTTCACCGTCTGGGTGATGCCGCCAATCTGCTGCGTGCGCTCGCCCAGCTCCAGAATCTTCTGGGCAATCTCGCCCACCTGGACGCGGATGTCGTTGAGGCCCGCCATCGTCTGCTCAATCGCGGCCTCACCTGAGCGGGCCAGCGCGTCCGCGCGCTCCGCCACGGACAGCACGCTCTCCGCCTTCTGAGCGGCCAGCATGGAGGTCTGCTTGATTTCCTGCGCGGTGACTTGCGTCTCCTGGAGCGCGGCGGCCTGACGGGAGATGGTCTGCGCCTGGTCCGTGGAGGAGGTGTTGAGGTGCTCGGTGGACTGAGTGAGCGCCTGCGCCGCCTGCTGGAGGTTGAGCGTCACCTCGCGCAGCCGGCCCACCATCTGAGCGAAGGAGTTGGCCAACCGGCCCACCTCGTCGCCGCTCTTCACCTGGATGGGACGGGTGAGGTCCCCGGACTCGACGATGTGGCCGGCCACTTCCGTCAGCTCGCGCATGGGCCGGACGATGCTGCGCCCGAAGGCCGCCGCCACCGCCACGCCCAGCGCCACCAGCAGGAGCGCGAAGCCCACCATCCGCCAGCGCAGCGCGGACACCAACTGGTCGATGTGGTCCACGGAGATGCCCACGTGCACCGCGCCCAGCCGGCCATCGGCCACCGGCGCCAGCACGTTCATCGCGTGGAGCGTCCTCCCCTCGGACTCCACTTCCAACACTGCGCCCCAGCCCGTCTCCGCGCTCACCATGCCTTGCGCCGCCGTCGACTCCTTCAGCGACTGCGGGAAGGCACCGGGGAGGCTGTGGGCCGTGACGTTGCCGGTGACGTCCGTCAGGAAGACGTACGTGACGTCCTCGCTGGTGTGAGAGACGTTCACCAGGGGCTGGAGCGCGGCGATACCCGACGTCACGCCCTGCTCGGCCGCCACCGCGAGGGTGCGGGCCAGCAGCTGGCCCTCGCCCATGTGGCTGTCGATGAGGTCGGCCTCCAGCCGCCGCGTGGCGATGCCGGTGAGGATGGCGGCCACCGTGGCGCTGACGAGCGTGGTGACGAGGACGAGCTTCGGCGCCAACCCGAGCGACTGACGGAACTGCTGGCCAAGCTGCGTGGTGAACGAGGTCTGTTCGGTGCTCACGGCATCACCACCCGGAAAACTTCGGGACGACGCCCGCGCGGACGCGGGGCGAAAGCGAACGACTCGGGACAATCATGCACGTGTGCGGTCACCGGCCCACCCCACCCTCTCCGCGCCCACCGGAGCGGAAGTTGGGAGGGATGCAGCTCTGGAGGATGAGGTCCGGAACCGAGGCCAACGGCACGCCCTGGTCCGTGGCGCGCAGTTCCAACGCCGCGCGCGGCATTCCATAGACGACTGACGTCGCCTCGTCCTGGGAGAAGGTGACGCCCCCCGCGTTGCGGATGGCCAACAGGCCCCGCGCGCCGTCCTCGCCCATGCCGGTGAGCACCACGCCACCGCTGCGCCGGCCGAACGCCGAGGCCAGCGACGACAGCAGCACGTCCCCGTTGGGACAGGGGCCACCCCGGCTGCGCTGCATGCGCGCGAGGCCCGCGGAGTCCACCAGCAAGTCCTGCCCATCCTGCGGGAAGTACACCCGGCCCGGCTCCAGCCGCTCGCCGTCGCGGGCCACGTCCACCGTCAGCGGCGTCACCTGCGACAGCCAGCGCACCATGCCCTGGGTGAAGCCCACGGTGATGTGCTGGGCGACGAGGATGGGCACCGGCAAATCCCGGGGCAGCTTGGACAAGAGTTCCGCCAGCGCGGGCGGACCTCCCGTGGAGGCCACCACGCCGAAGACGTCCACCCTCGCGCCGATGGGCGGCGGCGTCACCGAGCCGGTGCGCTGGCGGCGGGAGATGACGGGCACCTCCGCCATCAGGCACACCGAGTGGGCCAGCTCCCGGCCCCACCGGCGCAGCTCCTCCACGTTGGTGACGTTGGGCTTGCCGATGAGCTCCAGCGCTCCGGCGCTCATCGCTTGAAAGCCCAGGTCCACGCCGCGCTGCTCCGCCACGGCGCTCACCACAATCACCCGCGCGGGGGACTGGGACATGATGGCGGCGATTGCCGCCGGCCCGTCCAGGCCCGGAAGCAACAGGTCCATGGTGATGACATCCGGACGGAGCAGTCGCGCGAGCTGCACCGCGCGGTTGCCGTCCCCAGCCCGACCGACGACCTCGATGCGCGAGTCCTCGGTGAGCAGGGCCGTCAGCGTATTGGCCATGGTGGGCGAGTCGTCCACCACCAGCACGCGAATGGTGCGCCGGGTGTTCATGCGCGCGCTCCCCTGCGACTCATCACGTCGAGCACCTCGGCGAGCAGCCGACCCGCGGCACACTCGCGCTTGCTGAGATAGCCATCCGCGCCCGCCGCCATGCCCCGCTCCCTCGCGGCGGCACTGTCATGCGCGGAGACGAGGATGACGGGCAACGACGACGTCTCCTTCTTCTCGCGCAGGCGGGCGATGAGCTGCGTTCCGTCCATCTCCTCCATGTCCAGGTCGCAGATGACGACGTCGTACGTGTCCGTCGCCAACCGGTCCAGGGCGCGTGCGCCACTGGCCGCCAGGTGCACGCTGAAGCCACCCGCCTCCAGCATGGCCCGGTGCAGCGCTCGCGCGGTGAGCGAGTCATCCACCACCAGCGCCCGGCGCTGCGCGGTCACCGCGGCCTGCCCCGTCTCCGTCACCAGCCAGTCCGGCCGGCAGATGAGCAAGAGCTCTCCCCGGCTCAACGTCGCCGCGCCCTGCCACGCGGGCACGTCCCGCACCTCGGACGGCAGCGGGCGGATGACCAGGTCCTTGTCTCCCACCACCGCGTCCACGCCCAGCGCCACGCGCTTGCCACCACTCTGGACGATGAGCAGCGGCTGGCCTTCCGCGGGAGGCGCCAGGGCCCTCAGGCCCAGCCGCGCGCCCAGGTCCACCACCGGCAACAACTGGCCCTGGTATTCCAGGTGCGCCTTGCGCTTGCCGATGCGCAGCGAGTCCGCCCGCGCCAACTGCGTGGCCTCCACCGCCAGCATCGGCAGGCCGACGAGCTGCTCCAGCGCGCGCACCACCAGCACCGGCGAGCTGCCCAGGTCCACCGGCAGCGTCATCACGAAGCGCGTGCCCTGGCCCGGCGTGCTGTTCACCTCGATGCGGCCCTGCAGCGCCTCCACCGACGCGCGCACCGCGTCCAGGCCCACGCCCCGGCCGGACGTGTCCGTCACGTCGCTGCGGGTGCTGAAGCCCGGGCGGAAGATGAGGTCTCTCACCTGGTTCTCGTTGAGCCGCTCCGCCTCGTCGGAGGTGACGACGCCGCGCGACTCCGCCACCTTGCGCACGCGCATCACATCGATGCCCGAGCCGTCGTCCGAGCACTCCAGGAACAGCAGGTTTCCCTGCTGCTCGATTCGCAGCGTGAGCGCGCCCTCCTGGTGCTTGCCCGCCTTCTCGCGCTGGGACGGCAACTCCAGGCCGTGGTCCACCGCGTTGCGCAACAGGTGCACCAGCGCGCCCTGGAGCTTCTCCAACAGGCGCCTGTCCAGCGACAGCTCCGAGCCCACCACGGACAGCCGGGCCTCCTTGCCCAGTTGGCGCGACAAGTCCCGCACCATGCGCTGGAGCGGATCCAGAATCGTGCGCACCGGGCGCGTGGTGATGGCCTTCAGGCCCTCCTCCAGCGCGTCGACGATGTCGCTCGTCTCCTCGCCGTCGGTGCGCAACAGGCGCGAGGTGCCCGCGAGCAGCGTGCGGGCCTCGGCCGTCTCCGCCAAGAGGCCCTGCTTGGCCAGCACCGTCACCACGCGGTCCAGCTCGCGGCCCCGCTCCTCCACGCGCAGTCGGACCTCGCGCAGCCGCTCCACCTCGCGCATCAGCGACGTCACCTGCCGCACGCTGACCCGCCAGCCCGTGTCCGCCGACTCCGGCTGCGCGTCCTGGTTCATCGCCGACGAGGACTCCACCAGCGCGCTCTCCTCGGGCGTCGCGAGCGGCGCGGCCTCGGCGGACGAGGACTGGGGGGCCTGGCCCGAGGCCTGAGGTCCCACCGTCTCCGGCGCGGGCCCCTCCGCCACGAGCTGCGCCAGCGCGGCGGCCGGGTCCGGCAGCGCGTCACCCCGCCCGTCCGCATGGGCCTGGGCGCGCAGCATGAAGAGGTCCAGGCCGTGCAACAGCACGTCCACCACGGACCGGGGCATCTTGCGCGAGCTGGCCTTCAGCGGCGCGAGCGCGTCCTCCAGCTTGTGGGCGATGTCGCCCAGGTCTTGAAGGCCCAGACTGGAGGCACTGCCCTTGAGGGTGTGCAGGTGCCGGCCCAGCCGGACGTAGACCTTGGCGAGCGCCGTCGAATCCAGGCCATCGCGCTCCAGCTCCAGCAGGTCCATGGTGACCTTCTGGATGACCTCCTGGGCCTCCACGGCGAAGCCCGTGACGAGCCCCTGCAGCATCGGGTCAACGGGCATTGCGTCCTCCCGTCGAGCGCGGGTTGAACAGGCGCTTGAGGTCGATGAGGTGGATGAGCTGGCGGTCCTGGGTGAAGACCTCCATCACCGGCCCCTCGGCGCGCACTCGCGCGGCCTCCACCACGCTCGCGGGCAACGTGGTGGGACGGGGAATGGCCTCGCAGTCCAGCGCGCACAGCTCGCCGTCGCCCCGGTCCACCACCAGCAACACCGCGGGGTCCTGCCGCCAGCCGTGGCCGCCCAGCATGGACGCGAGGCTGAGCGCGGAGAGCACCTGGCCCTGGAAGCGCAGGACGCCGACGACGTGGGGCGCCGACAGGGGCACCGGCGTCACCATGCGCAGGGGCAGCGCCGCGCGGAGCATCTCCAGCGAGAGGGCGTAGCGCTCTTCACCGAGCGGGAACTCGGCGATCCAATGCACCGCCTCCTCGACAGTGGTTTCCGCCTGCTCCCGGAGCCGTGACGCGCGCCGCTCCAGCAGCTCCGCCGCCTCCTGCTCCTGAGCCTCCTCCATGTTCCGAGGAAGGATTTTCATTCGAGCGCCCCCAGGTTGAGGTAGGCGTCAGCGGACGCCTGATAGAACCGCGCCGGAAGGGCCTCTGGCCCGTCCACGAGCTGGTCCGGTGGAAGACGCTCGGCGCGCACCCGCAGGGCACGCATCAGCGGCATCGCCGCCTCGCGCGCCCCGGAGCGCTCGCGCAACAGCGCCAGCTCCAGCAGTCCCGGCAGATAGTCCGGCGCCTGTCGCACCAGCGACTCCAGCACCGCCGACGCACCATCCACGTCACCCTCCTCGATTCGCTCCAGCGCCGTCAGGTGAAGCCGCGCCGGCGGGGGCGGCGGCGTCACCTCCACGCGCACCGGCACCGGCGTCACCATGGGGCGGCGGATGAGCGGCTTGGGCGGCGCCTCGCGCTCCACGAAGCGCGGCACGGGCGGGGGCGTGATGCCCTCCCCCGGCCCCAGGAGCCGGAACGTCTGCAACTCCGGCGTGCCCTCGCGAACCATGCCCGCGGGCACCCGGTCCGCCTCCACCGCGCCCAGGAAGAGCAGCCCGCCGGGGTTGAGCGCCCGGGCCAGGAGGGCGATGGCCGCTTCCCGCGCGGCCACGGAGAAGTAGGTGAGCACGTTGCGGCAGAAGATGAAGTCGAAGCGGCCGAACCTGTCGGACAGCGGCGCCAGGAGGTTGGACTGCGCGAAGGAGGTGATGCGCCGGATGACGGGCAGGATGACGACCTGCCGGTCCACGCCGTCCAGGTAGAGCGGGAAGAGCCGGGGCGCCGACTCGCGCCGGGACCAGGTGCCGTAGGTGGCGCGTCGCGCCGTCTCCAGGCTGGCCTCGTGCAGGTCCGTGCCCAACACCTCCACCGGGAAGCCATGGGGCACCGAGGCATGCAGCGCCGCGGCCAGTGAGTACGCCTCTTCTCCCGTGGCGCAGCCCGCGCTCCAGCCCCGCAGCGCCAGCGAGCCCCGGCGCAGGGCCGCGGGCACGCCTTCATGGGAGAGGTAGCGGAAGTGCTCGGGCTGGCGGAAGAAGTACGTCTCCCCCACCAGCGCCGCGCGCACCAGCGTGCCGGACAGGGGCGACTGGGGGAACAGCATCTCCCCCAACAGGTCCGCGGAAGAGCGGCCCCGCGCGAGCTCTCCACGCACGACGCGCTCCATCGCCTCGGTGGCGATGGCGTCGTCGCGGAAGCCGGTGATGGATGAGACCACCTCCCGCGCTCGGGTCAACAGCCGCGGGTCGAGCTCTGCGCTCATGCGCTCCGTCCAGCCTCCGCGGCCTCGACCAGCCGGGGCAGCTCACGCAGCAGTCCGCGCGCGACGAACACCCGGGGGTCCAGGATGGGCAGCAGGTGGCCACCCGAGCGCAGCATGCCGATGAGGCCGTCTCGCAGCGGGCCATGGTCCGCGCCCCCCACGCGCTCGCGCCGCTCGATGTCCGTCGCCGCGTACTCCTCCGGGTCCTTCACCGTGTCCACCGCGAGCGCCAGCGCCACCCCGTCCACCTGGATGACCACCAGCATCCGCTCCACCCGAGGCAGCGAGTGCTCCACGCTCAGCCGCCTGGCCACGTCCAGCACGCACAGCGCCTCGCCCCGCACCTCCACGTATTCGCGCAGGTACGAGGGCGCCGTGGGCAACGGCCGCGTCGCCGGGTGCAGCAGCACCTCTCGCACCGAGTCCAGCGGCACCGCGAACTCCAGCGTGCCCACCGTCACCCGCAGCACCAGGAGCGAGCCGGTGCGCGCGCGCCGCCGCGAGTTGGCCAGCGCCTCACCCACCGCGTGCAACAGCTCGTCCGCGCGGAAGGGCTTGGCCAGGAACGTCTCCGCCCCCAGCCCGATGCACGCCTCCGCGCGGGACTTCTCCGAGGAGATGATGATGACGGGGATGTCCACCGTGGCGGAGTCGGACTTCATCCGCTGGAGGACCTCGTCGCCGTCCATCTCCGGCATGGACAGGTCCAACAACACCGCGGCGGGCCGCAGGCGGGTGACCTTCTCCAGCGCCTCGCGGCCATTGCTCGCCGTGTGGATGGTGTAGTGGCCGGAGAGGATGGCGCGCTCGAGCGCCAGGATGGCGTCGCTGTCGTCGACGAGCAGCAGGGACGGCAGGCTCACGGCATCAGGCCTTGGACAGGAACTGACGGACGGTCTCCGTCAACTCGTGGTGGGACACCGGCTTCTGGATGAAGGCGTTGGCGCCCGCCTCCGTGCCGCGCTGGCGCAGGTCCACGCTCTTCTCCGCCGTCAACAGGAGGATGGGCACGTCGCGAAGCTGCTTGTTGCGGCTGGCCCGCACCTCCTTGACGAAGGTGATGCCATCCATGCCCGGCATGTTGATGTCCGCGATGACCAGATTCACGGGGACGAGGTTGAGGATCTTCAATGCCCGAGTGGCATCGTCCGCCTCCAGCGCCTCCACTCGGAGGTTCATGAGGTAGATTTTGACGATGTTCCGAACGGTCGGGCTGTCGTCCACCAGCAAGACCTTGGTGCTGTTGGTGCTCACGGTGCCACGGCTCCTGCGCAAAGGCTCGCCCACGCGGCGGGACACCCTCACGAAACGTTGGAGACTCTACCGTGACGGCTCACACGGTAGATAGCGGGGGGGAGTGCCCGCCGTGACAGCAGGCGGGCAGGTGTCGGATGACCTCGGGGTTTGCCTCCTCCGGCCTACTCGCCAGACGGCTTGGAGGCTGCGGGCTCCGCCCCCTCGTCCGCCTTGAGGTCCACCGGCGGCGCGCCAATGGCGTGATAGCCACCGTCCACGTGGATCATTTCGCCCGTGGTGGAGGGCAACCAGTCCGACAGCAGGGCGCAGGCGGTCTTGGACACCATGTCGTGGCTGTCCTTGGAGTTCCAGCCCAGGGGGGCCTGCTTGCCCCAGCCCTGCTCCAGCGCCTTGAAGCCTGGAATCCCCTTGGCCGCCATGGTGGCCAGGGGACCCGCGGCCAGGATGTTCACCCGGATGCCCTTGGGGCCCAAATCGCGCGCCAGGTAGCGGGCGGTGGACTCCAGCGCGGCCTTGCACACCCCCATCCAGTCATAGATGGGCCACGCCACGTTCTGGTTGTCGAAGTCCAGCGCGACGATGGAGCCACCCCGGGGCATCAGCGGCATGCACGCCACCGCGAGCTCCTTGAGGGAGAACGCGGAGATGCGGAACGCCGTCTGGACACTCTCCCAGGGCGTGTTGAGGAAGTTGCCGCCCAGGGCGTCATCCGGGGCATAGCCGATGCTGTGCAGCACCCCGTCCACCTGGCCCCAGCGCTGCTTGAGCGACTCCGTGAGCGCCGTGAAGTGGGCGGGGTTCGTGACATCCAGCTCCAGCACCTCGGTCCCCGGCTTGAGGCGCTTGGCGCTCCGCTCGGTGAGGGACTTGGCCCGGCCAAAGCCGGTGAGGACGATTTCCGCGCCCTGCGCGAGCGCGTGCTCGGCGATTCCGAAGGCGAGGGACTGGGGAGTCAGGACCCCGGTGATGAGCAGCTTCTTGCCCTGGAGCAGCATGGTCGGCGGCCTCGTGGGGAGAGGAAGGGGTGGGGAGCGCGCTGTCTAGCACTCCTTTCGCCCGGAACGGGAGGAAGCGGGATTCCAGACCTTGAGAATTCCAGGGCTGAAGCTGCGCTCAACAGGGGCATCAATCCTCCTGCTCCCCTGGCCGCGCCAGGACCCCTGGGGTGCCACCGAGGCTCAACAAAGATGCCGCGAAAAACCCCCAACGGGGCGACCTTCCAGTAAAAGACGACACCGCCATGGCGAACTTCCAGGACACGTTCCTTTCCGGCGCCAACATCGACTTCATCGAGGGGCTCTACGCCCGCTATCTCGAGGACCCCGCCAGCGTGGATTCAAGCTGGCGCGAGGTGTTCGAGCGAAACGATGGCGCCGGCCGTCCCATCTTCAACACGAAGCTGCTGGAGGCCCCCACGCCCGCCGCACCCGCGGGCAAGGCCAATGGCAAGGCCGCCGCCGCCCAGACGCCCGCGCCGGCCGCCGCCGCCGTGCCTCCCGCGAGCACGGCGCAGGCCCAGGCGCTGGAGCTGCAGTCGAAGGTGGACCAGGCGCTGTTCGCCTTCCGCCTGCGCGGCCACCTGCGCGCGAACCTGGATCCGCTGGGTCGCCCGCGTCCCGCGCTGGAGCACGTGGCGGATGTGGGCATGGTGGACGACAGCCACTTCTCCGCGCGCGAGCGTGAGCAGGAGGTGGAGAGCAGCAACACCTTCCCGCAGCAGCGCGTGAAGCTCGGCGACCTGCTCTCGCGCCTGCACAAGACGTACACCGGCAGCATCGGCGTGGAGGTGATGCAGATCCTCGACAGCCAGCGCCGCCGTTGGCTGATGCAGCGGATGGAGCACAGCGAGAACCGCACGGACTTCTCCGTGGAGGACCAGCGCCACCTGCTCACCAAGCTCTCCTACGCGGAGGGCTTCGAGAACTTCCTCCACACCAAGTACGTGGGCGCCAAGCGCTTCAGCCTGGACGGCGGCGAGGCCCTCATCCCGATGCTGGACGCCATCGCCGAGGTCGGCGCCGGCATGGGTCTGAAGGAAGTCGTCATCGGCATGGCCCACCGCGGCCGCCTCAACGTGCTGACGAACATCCTGGGCAAGCAGCCCAGCCAGATCTTCAGCGAGTTCGACGGCCCCAAGGACCCCAAGGCGTACCTGGGCCGCGGCGACGTGAAGTACCACATGGGTTTCTCGTCGGACCACACCACGCGCCAGGGCAAGAACGTCCACCTGTCGCTGGCCTTCAATCCCAGCCATCTGGAGGCCGTGAATCCCGTGGTGGAGGGCCGCGTGCGCGCCAAGCAGGAGCGCGGCGGCGACACCGAGCGCGTGGGCGTGATGCCCCTGCTCATCCACGGCGACGCGGCCTTCATGGGCCAGGGCGTCGTCGCGGAGACGCTCAACCTGTCCGGCCTCAAGGGCTACGCCACCGGCGGCACCATCCACGTCGTCATCAACAACCAGGTCGGCTTCACCACCGACCCGCATGACTCCCGCTCCTCCATCTACGCGACGGCGATTGCCCAGATGCTGGACATCCCCATCTTCCACGTGAATGGAGATGACCCGGAGGCGTGCGTCCACGTGGCGCGGCTGGCGGCGGAGTACCGGCAGACGTTCCACAGCGACGTGGTCATCGACCTCATCTGCTACCGCCGCTACGGCCACAACGAGGGTGACGACCCGTCCTTCACCCAGCCGGCGATGTACGACCTCATCCGCAAGCACCCGACGGTGCGCACGCTCTACGCGAAGGCGCTGGCGGAGCAGGGGCGGATTTCGGCGGAGGACTCGGAGGCCATCAAGCAGCGCTGCCTCCAGGAGTTCGACGCGGCGCTCGTCCGCGCGCGCCAGGAGAGCCAGTTCAAGGAGCCCAGCGCGCTGGAGGGATTGTGGAAGCCCTACCAGGGCGGCTCGGTGAAGAACGCGCCCCAGGTCGCCACCCGCGTGGACAAGGCGAAGCTGCGCGACGCGCTCCAGCGGCTGTGCACGGTGCCGGAGGGCTTCCACGTCCACCGCGACGTGGAGCGCACCGTCATCAAGAAGCGCCTGGGCATGCTGGACAGCGAGGAGTTGCAGTGGAGCGAGGGCGAGACGCTCGCCTACGCCACCCTGCTCGCGGACGGCCACCCGGTGCGCCTGTCCGGCCAGGACTGCGAGCGCGGCACGTTCAGCCACCGCCACGCGGTGCTGCACGACGTGCAGACGGGCGAGGAGTACACGCCGCTCAAGCAGTTCTCCACGGGCCGCGCCAGCTTCCAGGTCGTCAACAGCGCCCTGTCGGAGATGGGCGTGCTGGGCTTCGAGTACGGCTACAGCCTGGACGTGCCGGACGGCCTCACCATCTGGGAGGCCCAGTTCGGTGACTTCGCCAACGGCGCTCAAATCATCATCGACCAGTTCATCGCGGCGGCGGAGAGCAAGTGGCGCCGGCTCAGCGGCATCACCCTGCTGCTCCCGCACAGCTACGAGGGCCAGGGCCCCGAGCACTCCAGCGCGCGTCTGGAGCGCTTCCTCGACTTGTCCGCCGAGGACAACATCCAGGTCTGCTACCCCACCACGCCCGCGCAGATCTTCCACCTCCTGCGCCGTCAGGTGCTGCGCCCGGTGCGCAAGCCCCTGGTCATCATGTCGCCCAAGAGCCTGCTGCGCCGCCCGGAGGCGACCAGCAAGCTGGACGAGCTGGCCACGGGCTCCTTCCAGGAGGTCATCCTGGACAAGGTCGCCCCCGAGGGCGTGACGCGGCTCCTGCTGTGCAGCGGCAAGGTCTATTACGACCTGGTGAAGGCCCGGGACGAGCGCAAGGACGACAGCATCGCCATCGTCCGGCTGGAGCAGCTCTACCCGTTCCCCTTCGACGAGCTGGCCAACCTGGTGGGCAAGCTGCCGAAGCTCGCGGAGGTCTTCTGGGTGCAGGAGGAGCCCCGGAACGCCGGCGCGTGGCACTTCATGTTCCCGCGACTGCACGACCTGGCGTCGTCGCGCTCGCAGCAGCAGGTGAAGTTGGGCTACATCGGCCGCGCGGAGGCCGCCAGCCCCGCCACCGGCTTCCCCAAGACTCACGAAATCGAGCAGCAGCTCATCATCGAGGAAGCCATCTTCCGAGGGACCAAGAATGGCCGTTGAACTGAAAGTGCCGCCGCTGGGCGAGTCCATCACCGAAGCGGTCGTCGGCAAGTGGAACAAGAAGCAGGGTGATGCGGTGTCCGCGGACGAGCCGCTCGTCGTCCTGGAGACCGACAAGGTCACCATCGACGTGCCCTCGCCCTCGGCCGGCTCCCTGGCCAGCGTCGCCTTCAAGGAGGGTGACAAGGTGCGCGTGGGTGACGTGCTCGGCCTCATCACCGAGGCCGGTGCCGGCGCTCCCGCCGCGAAGCCCGCGGCCGCTGCTCCCGCCGCCGCGCCGGCCCCCGTCGCCGCCGCTCCCGCCGATGCTGGCGCGGACGCGCGGATGACGCCCACCGCCCGGAAGATGGCGGAGGAGAACAAGCTGGACGTCACCCAGCTCAAGGGCAGCGGCACCGCCGGCCGCATCACCAAGGAGGACGTGCTCGGTCAGCTCAACCGCCCGGCCGCGCCCTCCCAGCC